>DEAY01000429.1:9243-12912 GCA_002348345.1 Verrucomicrobia bacterium UBA2970 | reverse complement strand
GAGGCGTTTAAACGCCTGAATCTGTGAGGGCTCGCAGTCGGTGGTTTCCGTTCCAAAGGGCCCATTTGTAAGAGCCTGGCCCACCTTGGCCCTCCGGCGCTTGATCGCGTGCGGTCGACGGGATACAAGGTCCTCCATCCGCTCTTGGATCAAAACCGATTTTCCCAATTCGCCCTCGGTTGCGGGGGGCATTTTGAGCCAACAGGCGGATGGAATTGATTGGATTGTGAGAGGCAATCCTCTCGGTTGGGGAATGGTCAAGAATGGGGTGTCCTCTTACGCGCTATTTCTGTTTCTCGTCATGATTGGGGCCAATGCCGGAGAGGGCCGCCGTCCGCATTTCATCATCATCATAGTTGATGATATGGGCTATGCGGGATTGAGCTGCCTCGGGAATCCCCACTTCGAAACCCCCGAGTTGGACCGACTGGCGGCGGGGGGGATGAGGTTCACGGATTTTCACTCCTCGGCGACCGTTTGTTCGCCGACCCGGGCGGGATTGCTGACCGGCCGTTATCAGCAGAGATCGGGAATCGAAGCCGTGATCCATCCGCGGTCGGAACACCCTGAACACCGCAAGTGGCTACAGCCTTCCGAGACGACCTTTGCGGAGGTCTTGAAACAGGCCCGATACAAGACCGGAATGGTGGGCAAATGGCATCAGGGCTATCCCCATAATACCGAGGACTACCATCCTCAGGCGCATGGGTTTGATGAGTTTCACGGGTATCATAGTGGCAACATTGATTTTGTTAGTCATGTCGGGGATCACAACCAACATGACTGGTGGCACGGGAGGAAGGAAACTCGGGAGTCGGGATACGCCACGGACTTGATCAATCATTATGCCGATCGATTTGTTCGTAACCACGGCGACAACGATGCCCCATTCTGTCTCTATGTCTCCCACCTCGCGATCCACAACCCCATTCAGGTTCGCGGCGATCCCGTTCGACGTACCGAGACGGCTTTCCTGTCAATCTGGAATCCGTCATTCCCCAGGCTTGGGGGGGGGAGCGGGTGGGATTTGGTCGTCGAGGAAGGTTTGTGAGAAAGAGGATTCGTTGAATCCTTGCTTGCTTTGGTGTCCCCGTGAATCCTCACCAGCGGTAGTAGCTTTGCTCGCCGCTCAGGGCCTTGATGGCACGTTGAAACGGTTGATTGAGTCCATAGGGGATGCCCGGGATCGCTTCGACATCGAGGTCTGTCGCCGCCTGTTGCAGATACGGAAGGGCTCCCCGGAGCGTCTCATTGGCTGAGGCTGGTTGGGTGTCAAGGATGCAGGCCGCCCGGATTCGGGCGGACGGAAGGGGGTGGGTGAGCGCGGAAATGATGGCGGGTAGTCCCTCTTCGTATCGGCCGAGATTGAAGAGCCCCTCGGCCGCCGTGGTGCGCACGCTCATCGAGGGGTCCTTTGCAGCCGCGTTCAACACGGAAATCACCTGGACGTGATCAGCGCGAAGGGCAACGAGGCCGAGCACGGCCCAGAAACGAACCGTCGAATCTGGGTTCTGGGTGCGATGGAGCAATCGCTCGATGGCAGCCTCTCCCTGAACCGTCAGGTTGGCGGTTTGAAGGATTTGCTGATAATTGGGAAGGGATTGACCCAGTTCCCAATGGGAGGCATGGGCGGTGGCCCGTTGCAAAATCTCTGTTTCTTCGAGCAAACCGAGATCGCGCGAGTCGAGCATCCATTCCCGAAGGCGTTCTCGCATGACCTCGACGACCTGTTCGTATCGAGGATCGTCAACCAGGTTGTGGATCATGTGCGGGTCGTTGATCGAGTCGTAGAGTTCCTCGATTGGCTTGAATCGCAGATTGAGCATCGCTTGGGGGCCAGTGAGTTGTCCTTCTCGGGCCAGCGTGACCCATTTTTGCAGGACGGGCGCGTTAAACTCGAAGTCCTCGTGAGGTTTGAATGGGAGATGGGGATAGTAGTTGCGCTGATAGCGAAACCGCTGATCGCGAACGCTCCGGACCATTTCGTAGCGACTGTCCAATCGATCCCTCATCCCGATCAGGTAGTCGCGGGGTTTGATCGGTCCGGTGCTGCCTTTGCAAAGAAGGGGACGGCCTTGCATCCACTGCGGGGTTTTAATCCCGGCGAGGGACAGCGCTGAAGGGCCAAGATCGATGAGTGAAACGAGGTCGTCGATGGTAGACCCCGGGGCAGCGGGGGCGAGGTGTTGGTAGAGTTTTGGAAAACGCACGATCAGCGGGACATGGGTGCCCTGTTCCCAGGCATTGTGTTTGCCTCGCGGCATGCCCACCCCGTGGTCGGCCCAGACGAACACGATGGTGTTGTCCCAGAGATTGTCGTCCTTCAACTGTTGTACGATCTCGCCCGCCAAGTAATCGACCTGGGTGACGGCGTCGTAGTAGCGCGACCAGGCCTTCCGGAACTCGGGGACGTCAGGATGATAGGGAGGGATCGGAGCCTTGGCGGGATCGTGAAAATCCTCTGGTCGCAGTCTGTCAAGCCGTTGTTGAACGATCACCTCTTCAGCGATCTTCGTGATGCTGGAATGACAATTGCCAAAGTTGAATACGGAAAAGAACGGGGTGGTGGGATCGGGGCGGTTTCGCCAGTGAGCTTTCTTTGAACTTTCGTTCCAGCGGACGCCATCAATGTTGTAATCCCTTTTGGCGTTATTGCTCGTGTAGTAGCCGGCTTCGCTCAGAAGGTGAGGGAGCATCTTGACGAAGGCGGGGGGGGTGCCGACATTGCTCCGGTGATGATGGGTCCCGAGCGAGGAGGGATACATTCCGGTGATGATGCTGGATCGAGAGGTGGAGCAGACCGGGGCAACCGAGTGGGCTTTTGTGTAGCGAACCCCTTCGGCGGCCAGCTTATCGAAGACCGGTGTTCGAGCATAATGGTCGCCGTAACAACCCATCATGGGGGTGATGTCCTCGAGCGAGATCCAGACAAGGTTAGGGCCGGTCGTGGTGGAGGCCGCAAGGGTGACTGCCCCTCCAAGAATGGCGGCGATGATTCGATTCATGGTTTCTTTTGTGTCTTGACGGCTGATGAATCCGGATGGAGCAAATTGACCATCGCTTTTCCCATGGCGACTCCGACGTTCATGTGGGTTTCGGCATTAGTGTGGTAGTGGTTTCCGGAGCCTCCGCCTCGCGACTGGGGGTAGGTGTAGACCGTGGCGGCGTTGCCTTTGAATTCAGGATACTTGCCAGTCCTGTCATCGACCGCCAGCATGGCCTCGAGAATCTTTCCGCCCTTGCCCGTCTCGCCCTTTCGGGTCTGAACCAGCTGGCGCAGATGAACTTGGCTTTGGGTGAGGTGAAGTCCTTTCGGAGCTGCTTGATCAGGTGGACGAGGTTTTTCTCGTAGCGGCTGTCACGATCGCTCTGCCACCAGAAAAAACCGGCGATTTGGTAGGTCGAGGCACCTGGGTAGTGGGTCTTCAAATCAGCCAGCACTGGTTTTGTTTTGGACACGTCTCCGTCATACTGCACCCCGCCGGCATACCAATGGATTGGTTTGGGATCGGTGCCTTTCCTCCAACGCTCGGGCGAACCCTTGTATCCGGGGTGAATCCAGGGGATCCCTTTGGAGTCGGTGAACTCGAAGCCCTCGCCGCCGAGGGGGGAGGAGATCCCAACCCAAGGCCCGGTTGCCGATGCAACTTATGAGAATCATGACCGATG
>DEAY01000429.1:0-8908 GCA_002348345.1 Verrucomicrobia bacterium UBA2970 | reverse complement strand
GACCGATGGCTCGGCCAGTGATTGTCATTCTCTCGTGCCTCCGACGCCACTTCCCACCATTCGGATATCGCGGACATCATGACCGATGGACCATTCGCCGTGATCGTTGACGAGATAGGGATACAACCCCTTCTCTTTGACGGCATAGGCTAATGACCCTTCAGGCCCTCTTTTCCCCGGCTCAACCCTTCCAAAGCCTAGCATGTTGGATTGGCCCAACAGAAGATACACTTGAACCGGTTGGCTCAACCCGGGGCGCTTGGCCTGACTGGGGGATGAAGCATTGGAGCGGGCCTGTGATGAGAACAAGGCATTGAGTTGATCGATGGTAAGAGACACCTTGGGTTGCTCCAGGTCGTTTGAGGTGGAGATGAATGGGGCTTCTCCTTTCTCAGTTTGAGAGAGGAGAAGCCCCATTTGCCGGAAGCATTCGTTAGACGGGATTCGGGGAGCAGGCGTCGCCGCATTCAGCGGCTTTCTCAGCGTCCAGCATATTGAAGGCGACGCGAGCGGTGGCGCCCGTGACCCCGCTGTTGACGGCAGCGGTCACCGCGATCAGCGCGTTCAGATCGTCATCCGTCATGCCGATTTCTCTGGCTTTCTCCACGCGGTTCCGTGTGCAAACTTGGCAACCTCGAGTCAGGGTCACCGCCAAGCCCACGAGATGTTTTTCCCGCTCACTGAGTCGGTCGGTCGTGTGGGTTGCCTTGATGTGGTCGACAATCAACGTATCATCGTATGCCATGTCAGTGTCCTTGTTTGTTTAGTCGTGATCTCCGGTGGGTCCCCTCGTGGGCAAGTTTCGCCCATGCTTTCAGGGCCTGCAACGGTTTGAGGCGAAGGGACTGATAGGGTGTTCTTTCATATCCCGCGCCTATCGTCAAGGCGAGGGTCCTGACATGGGCCCGTTCCTGTTGATTGAATTCGATGGGATGGGGGTGGGGTTTTGCCGCAATGAGATCGCTGAATCTGGTCCGGGACGAGGCTGATGTGGTGACTCCCCGATGTCCTATTTGATGACCGTTGTCATCCTTTATGAGTCGACAGAACAGGCAGGGTGGGCAATCAAAAAGCTTGATTAAATGATTCCCAAGACACAGTCTGCCAACCGAAGGAAGAGGCGTTTAAACGCTCATGGACTGGAGGGAGAGGCTTCTGGATCGAGCGGGCGCATTAGGGAGAAACGAACCTACCCTGGGCAACGAGACGCAAATCGGAGTGGTTGGTCGCTTGCATTGGATATGCGGTTGAGTCGGAAGAAATCTTGGGATGGTTGGTTCTGCGGAGGAGCGGGCCTCCGTTTCCCAGTGGAGCCGACAATGAGGCGATCAACAGGCACCCGATCCCTTCTTTCTCATTCTGGACCAAGAAGCGGAAGGGTGGTGTGATGGAGAGCAAGCCACAGCAGCTAGTAGTCGTGATTGATGACGATCTTGCGGTTCGCAAGCACGTCGAATTATTGCTCAAGAACGAGCCCTACCAGACCATCACCTTCTCGAGTGCCAATGAGGCGAAGCGCGAGATGAATTCGTTGCTTCCGGATGCGGTTCTCCTGGATATCATGATGCCCGAAGTGTCTGGCATCGAGTTTTGCAGCTGGTTCCGAGAACAGACGAATTCCAAAAAGGTGCCCGTCCTATTCCTTTCTGCTTTGGATCCCTCCGATCAGATCGTGGAGGCTTTTTCTGTCGGCGGTACGGATTACATGCTCAAGCCCCTCAAGGGGGTTGAATTGAGGGCCCGCTTGAAGCTGATGTTAGATAATCGTCGGCAGAGTCTGGCCCTCGAGAGGCAATTGGAGATCCGAAAACATCTCGCCAACATAGCGCTGCACGATATTCGCGATCCGATTTGGGCGATCAGGGAGTATACTGACCGCATTCGTTCCAAACTTGAAGATTCGAAAGAGTTGGAGTGGGTTGGGGGGATTGAGGTGTCCTGTGATCAGATTTCAAATTTGTGCGACTCCGTGCTGAGTCTCGCAATGGCGGAAGAAGGGCGCTTAACGATCGTTCGATCGAGAATGAACCTTTCCAATAGTCTCAATCGACTGGTGAAGAGCAAGGCATTTGCTCTTTCGGAAAAGAGTTGCACGGTGGTTCTCCCGGATTCGAACGCCTCCTCTGAGGTCTATGTGGATGAATCTTTGTTTGAGCGGGTTCTTGAAAACTTGTTGCAGAACGCGATCCGCTACTCGGAGGAAAGGGGGGTCATTGAATGTCAATGGCACTTTGAAGGGAATCGATTCGTGTTGATGATTCGCAATGAAGGACCTCAATTAGCGGAGGGCGATCACGAGCGGATTTTTGAGCCGTTTCAAAAAGGCGGCTTGGGCGAGAGCGGAGGCTACGGCGTGGGGTTGGCGTTCTGTCGGTTTTGTGTTGAGGCACATGGAGGCACGATCGAGGCCGGCAATTGGTCTGAGAAGGAAGCTGGGGAAGGAGCGAGAGGCGGGGTGGCCATTTCGGTGGCGATTCCGTTTGAAGTGCCCGAGAGCCCGTTCGAGGAAGCAACCCATCCCAGCCAGGATGCCAAACGCCTGGGTTGAAGGCCTCTCATGGCCCGTTCTAATTCGGTCTTCATGGGGTTCCAACTTCCGAACCGAGCGGGAGGGTTTCAGAAATCGGGGGGGCACAAGGTCCCATCGAGCACCGGGATCGGGAGAGGAGATTTCCGGCCAGATTCCACTGCGATTCCGGGAACTCAACCGAGTCTCACGCAGGGGGTGACAGCGCTCGTCTGGAGGGGGCTTTTGTGGAGCCTCGGGGTCTTCATGCTGACAGATGGGTTGGCGTCTTCCCCGGCCGCGAAAAGGCCCAATGTCCTCATGATCAGCGTGGACGACATGAATGACTGGGTCGGGTGTCTGGGGTCGGACCGCGTCCCGACGCCCCACATCGACGCGCTTGCTCGACGAGGGTTTCTGTTCACCAACGCCCACGCCCCCAGCCCCAAGTGTGCTCCCAGCCGAGCGGCGATTCTGACAGGGCGGCGTGCCTCTACGACCGGTCTCTACAGCAACAGCCATTGGTGGCGGCCCGCTTATCCAAACCTGGTCACCCTTCCCCAGTATTTCAGGAATCACGATTACTACGTGGCAGGTGGTGGCAAGGTCCATCACCACACCCCCGGGTTTAATCCTCCCGATCAGTGGGATACCTATGCTGAGCTCGTCGCGGATCAGGACCTGGTGGTGGACTACTTCAAGCGCCGGGGCGAAGCTCGCCGATTCTTCACCGAGGGGATGCCGCGGCATCCCAATAACTCCCTGGATTGGGGACCCATGGACTTAGGGGATATGGAGATGGGTGATGGAAACACGGTTCGATGGGCCAAGGAGTTTTTGACCCGAAACCAGCAGAAGCCCTTCTTTCTTGCAGTGGGCCTCTTTCAACCCCACCTCCCTTTCTACGCTCCCGAAAAATATTTCGAGGGGCTGGATCAGGTGCCGTTACCGATCAACAAGCCGGGAGACCTTGATGACATTCCCCCTGGGGGGCAGGCCTTGGCAGCCCTTCGCCGGAACGACTTGCGAATGATCGAAGAGTATGACGATTTGCGCCGGTGCATGCAGTCCTATCTGGCGAGCATCGCCCATGCCGATGCCTTGGTCGGGATTCTGATGGATGCATTGGACAAGAGCGCTCACCGCGACAACACGATTGTGGTTTTCTGGTCGGATCACGGATACGCCTTCGGCGAGAAAGATCATTTCGCCAAGAATACCCTTTGGGAGCGCTCCACCCACGTTCCCTTCATTCTGTCGGTTCCCGGCATCACCAAGCCCGGCAGCCGGACTCACCGTCCGGTCGATCTGACCTGTCTCTATCCGACCTTGACACGGTTGTGTGGTCTTCCGGTTCCCGCCGGACTGGACGGTGTCGATGTCACGCCCTTGTTGAAGAACCCGGATCGGCCTTGGAAGCATCCCGCTATCATTGACTTCTTGCCGGGAAATACCGCAATCCGCACAGAGCACTGGCGCTACATACGCTACGACCAGGGTCGGGCCGGGGAGGAATTGTACTACCTGCCAGATGATCCGGAGGAGTGGCGCAACCTGATCGGTCAATTCCCGGAAAAAGCCGCTGAGCTCAAGACTTGGCTTCCGCGTCTTTATGCGACCACCGTTCCCAGTAAAGGGGCCTACCGTTTTGACCGTCAGACCTACACGTGGACAGTAATGGATGAGGCGGCGTCCAAGGTCAGCCGGGGTGATGGTGGTGACGGTGGTTGAAGCAATGCGAAGGGGAGCCAACACCGAGTCCGCCCGATGGGCCGCTCATGGTGTGGGGAATGTCGCCACGCCGGTCAACGCATCGAGGGGAGGGACGAATTGTTTTTCGGTGTCGGAATCCATGGGGAATTCCGGTAAAAAGGGGTGATGAATTGCAAGTCCGCTCTCCTGTCTCTCATCCTTTCTCTGGGGGCCGCGATGCTCCTCCAAGCCGCGGAAAAACCAAACATAGTCTTTTTCATCGCCGACGATGTGTCTCAGGAGGATTTTGGCTGTTACGGACATCCAACGATCCAGACGCCTCATACCGATGCCCTGGCAGCCAGCGGTATGCGATTTGACAATGCCTATCTGACGACGAGTAGTTGCAGCCCCAGTCGTTGCAGTATCATCACCGGTCGTTATCCCCATAACACGGGGGCTCCGGAGCTTCATGTGAGACTGCCGGAGGCCCAGATTCGTTTCCCAGAACTGTTGCGAAGCGCGGGGTATTACACCGTATTGTCGGGCAAGAATCACATGTTCGGAAACCAGGATCGTGCCTTTGACAGGATCACCCCGGGGGGAGGACCAGGCAAAGAAGAAGACTGGGTCAGGCACGTTCAGGAGCGTCCCAAGGATCGACCTTTTTTCTTCTGGTTTGCTGCGAGTGACGCGCACCGGGACTGGGCGAAGAGTAAGGACGCCCCGGTTTACGCCAACGACCGCATCGTCGTCCCTCCTTACCTGGTGGACTCGGTAGCGACTCGGGAAGATTTGACCGGTTATTACCATGAAGTGAGTCGCTTCGACCACTTCATCGGACGGGTGGTTTCGGAATTAGAGAAGCAAGGGGTAATGCACGATACCCTCATCGTTGTCGCGGCGGATAATGGCCGGCCGTTTCCTCGCTGCAAATCTCGGGTTTATGACAGCGGGATCAAGACACCTTGGGTTGTCCGTTTTCCCCGTCTGATCAAGTATCCCGCGGTAACCAAGAGTCTCGTAAGCGTCATCGATTTGAGTGCGACCTGTTTGGAACTGGCGGGAATCACGCAGCCAGACTGTATTCAAGGACGGAGCTTTGTTCCCATTCTAAAGGATCCGAAAGCGGAGGTCCGGCAGCTAGTTTTTTCCGAACACAACTGGCACGTCTATAAGAATCATGAGCGCATGGTGCGGTTTGGCCATTTTGTCTACATCAAGAACAACTATCCCGATCAACCAAATCTCTGTTACGAATCGGACACGAGGTTTCCGGCCGGCAAGGAATTGTGGGCAGCGCATGCTCTGGGCAAAACGACCGCTCAACAATGGCAAGTTTTTGCCAACCCCTGCCCGAGTGAAGAACTCTTTGATTTGAGTCACGACCCGTATCAGTTCGTCAATCTGGCAACAAACCCGGCCTACGCCGACCCTCTGAGGCAGGCCCGTGGACTCCTAGCCGTGTGGACGGAACAAACCGGTGATACGATTCCAAAGCGTCCGACCCCTCACCGACACGCCCCTCCACGAATTGAGAATGGCAAGGTCATTCCCCCCGGCAGGACCCTGATTGGTGGGAGGAGGAATCCTCATGCCGAAATGCCTGGTGCCGCCAGGAATGCCACGAAAATCAATCATCCGGGACCAGTGCGTTTGAAGGGATGAGGGAGAGGCCTGGGGGACCGAACGAGATCGGAGGAAAAGAAGATGATCAAGCGGCAGTTGGTGATGTTAGCCGTGTTGGTGAGATGTTTTGGTGGTCATGACAATGCCAAAGGATCCCACATCGAGCGTTCGCTCGGAGCGGGATGATCTTCTCCCAAGCAAGCCTGCTGCGACGCGCCCTAATGTCGCCCGTCGCGGACCCGTCTGAATGGCGGCGTTGATCCGTTTAAGGCTGGGACTTGCTTTAATGCCAAAGGGCCCTCTTGAGAGTCCGCGCCTCGGGCCCAGAGGGAATTCGTAAGCGGGATCCCTGCTTTCACGCGTTACCGCCGTTTTGCCAGCGGGCGAGTCGTGTGTGCCTGAAGCCAGGCCACATCGGGATTGTTTTTCGATCCCGTGCTGAGCAAGAGGCTCTGCCCTCGGACGATCGGTGGTTTCGTGCGGGCATCTTCCCATGAATGGGTGATGGCGTGGCCGTCGGCAAACGTCAAGGCCCCGGCTCCATTGTGATAGCTTCCTGGCAGATCACCGAGATGGTAGAGAGTCGGTTTGTTCGGGGAAAAGCCGCGCATGTCCACAATGAAATAGCCGTTGTTGATCCGGTCCTCGCGCTCATCCAGAAAGACCCAGATTTCGTGTGGTGCCGGTGCCACCATTTCCGAAGTTTTTCGAAAGGTCCGGAACCCGCGTTGAAAGGGTTCATTTGGATTGAGCCAGTTGTTCATGGCCGTGCTCCGGACCCGGGGGCGCCATTGGCCTCCATGGAGTGAGAGACTCTTGTCCGAAGGGCAGCGCCAAGGGCCAAGCCCATTGACATAGGGGCCGAGAAGCCCTTCTTGCAGGTAAATCGTATTCGTGTTGTCAGACACCGGCCGGGTGTAATTCAGCCAGCCTTGAACCCAGGTGCTTTGCCTGAATCGAGCCCGGGGTTGATTGGGAGGAATCCGGTCCTGATGGTCGTCCGCATAAAGAAGCCAGGCCAACCCCATCTGCCTTTGGTTGTTCAGACAAACGATTCCCAGGGCCTTGGCTTTCGCCTTGCCTAGGGCTGGCAAGAGCAGGCTGGCCAGCACCCCGATGATCGCAATGACGACCAATAGCTCCACCAGGGTGAAGGCATCTTCAGGGCGGGAAGCAGACATGGTCAGGAGACTATTCCAGCGTGCAGGGCACGCCCAGTCGAAAGTCCGAGGCAAGCGCCCGAAGGCCGCTGTCCGCCTTGCTTGATGGCGGTCCTTAGGCGCGAAGGCGTGGAAGCGGAGCGGCGGTCTCGTGCGTCGTCGGACGTCTCCAGGTCACGACGTTTGGAGTGGTTCCAAATGGGGGACGGCGGGCTGGTTTCCGACCTGTTCTAAAATGCTATCCCAGAGTTTCAGCCGAGAGGAGATGGCTCCGTAGGCGGCGGCTTTCGCCTCGTTGATTCTGACGGGATCTCCGTCACAGAGGGAATTGAGAATGAGCATGGAGTGGTCCGCGTGGGTGCCTTCGTCCACCTCAATATGCCTGGAGAGATAGGCGTGAAAGATGGAGGCTTCCGGGATGCTTGTCTTGGTTTGAGAAAGGAGGGAACGAAACATGCAACTGGTGATGTTTTCCCTTCCGACCGCGAATGCCGCGGCGATTTCATGGGGTTGGTTGCGTTCAACCACCCGAAGCGTGTCACGCATGAATTCGAGCGCCGCGTCCGGAATTCCTTGGATGCCGTCGATCGGCCTGTGGTTGATCGAACTGGCCCCGGTTTCAGCGATGGAATGAACGAGTTCGAGGCAAGGCGCGGTGTCGGCCCCAATCTGCTCCATGGCTGCAATGTAGAATTCGAAATGACTGGCGAAAGCGTTTGGTTCATGGGTTTCGCCTGACTCTTCTTCGAGCACGAGTTCGTTGATGAGCCTTCTCAGGTGTGGTTGGGGTGAGGGGGTCCATGGAGACTTGATCGGATTGAGGATTCTCTGAAGGCTCTTGAGGAGAGACATGTAGTCCCAGACGCAAAAGACATGATGCTCCATGAAGCATCGCAAGGTCTCTTTCGTGGTAATCGCTTCGTAGAGACGATGGCGCTGGAGCTTCTGGGTGAACTCATCAAAGAGATGGATGTCAATAGAGGTAAGTGGTGTCATGAAACAATCCCCAAAAAGAAATCAAACGATCGCGCTGCAGAGCAGACTTAAATGAACGTAGCTTGTTTTCTTCACTAGAAATGTCATTTTTATGTCACAAATCTATTTGTCGTGAAGGATTGGTTCGCAGGGGGTTGATCCTGGCGGGCCAAGACTTCGGTTGAATTGCGTTCGTCGAGAGCATGGGCCGTTTGCATTGGATTCTGAGCCGAGCGAGTGTTGCGCGTCTAGGCAAGCCTCGGGAACGCAGTCGGCGTTACTCGTTACCATAGGCGGCATGAGTTCAGGTCCAAATACGAGGGCATTTTCGTAATTTGTTGGGGCTTGAATGGGGGCTTCGGGATGATTTGGTCGTGACGCAAGCCCCTGTCTGGTTCGTCAGGGACGAGGATCGGAGCGAGGTAGATTTTCGAGGGGCGCGCTTCTGAAGGGGGGAGTCAACCGGCCGGGCCGGATTGGCCTATTCCTCCGGAATATAGTATCCGGCCCCGCGGCGAGTCAGGATGATCTTGGGCTGCTCCGGGGTGACCTCTAGTTTTCGACGCAATGACAAGATGTAATTGTCAACCGTTCTCGTCATCGAGGCGTTTTCGTAATTCCAGATCGTCGTCAGGAAGCGTTCTCGAGAAATCGGAGACCCCTTAGCGTTGATGAGCAGTTTGAGCATTTCAAACTCCTTCGTCGTCAAGTGGATAGCCTCTCCTCCATTGGTGGCTTTGAAGGTTTTGAAGTCCAACTGGACGTCATGACGGCTCCACGTTTGAAAGTCGTCGAATCCGAGCGAATTGCGGCGTTCCAGGCAGTTCTTGATGCGAGCGAGAATTACCTTTTTGTTGGCTGGTTTTCGAACGAAGTCGTCCGCTCCGAGATCGAGCGCCATGACTTCCTCTGAGGATTTGGTTTTCGCCGTCAGCATGATGATGGG
>DEAY01000015.1:14984-18106 GCA_002348345.1 Verrucomicrobia bacterium UBA2970 | reverse complement strand
CGAGTTGATCAATCGTGATGTTGTCAAGCGGGCAGTCTTTGTGAACATAGACAGCCAAGGCATCGTAGCCCATGATATACTCTTTCGGGTCTTCTCCGGTGTTTGTTTTGGCCTTTTCAATCTCCTCCGGCTTCATCGCTCGACTACAGTTGGCGATGTCTGTCGTTCCATTAATGAGCGCGGCGATCCCCGTCCCGGAACCGCCACCAGAAACTTCAATGGATGCGCCGCCATCAACGGTTGCATAGACCTCCGCCCAGCGTTGAGCCAGGTTCACCATGGTATCGGAGCCTGAGTTTTGAATGACGGGCGCTTGGTTTGCTTCTGAAGAGCCTGCATCGGACTTCTTTCCGCAGCCAGACGTGATGATAACAAGAGCGCTAGCTGTCGTTAACAGGTGAGTGTATTTGTGCATTTTATTTCGTTTGTCCTAGTATTGCTTGTGTTAGATGTCCGATCTGTTTGTTCAAGAATTGATATGCTTTTTCAAACGATTCAATCTTATCCAAATTTTTTGTGGGCCATTCCACGCCGACGGTCTTGGTGGGAGCGGCAGGAAAGACTCTTTTTGCTTGAGAATTCAAGGCAATGATAACGTGGTAATGTTCGAAATTCCTGATTTGATCGACTGATTTGGCCAGTGCGTCAGAGATGTCGGACCCTTTGTCCTTCATCAGGCTCACCGTCTTTGGGTCGATTGGCTGGGGGCTCAATCCGGCACTACTAAAGACAAAATTCTCCAGGCCGAGTGAATTGGCGATCCCCTCAGCAATCTGGCTTAAATGAGAATTTGTGTCATCGACGAACAGGATGCGAAAAACTTCATTGCTCTGATGTTTCATGTATCGCCCAGTAGCGTGATAAAGGGCTTCTTCGCAAATGTTCTTGCATTGATCCGAGACCCTTTCGAGCCTTCGGGCCACTGTCATTAATGGCGTGAAGGCTGCGAGTGGAAGGCGATCGCTCTGGCGTAGTTCGTAGAGCCAGTCATTGATTTGATCGCGGTGTTCGTTTGCCTGTTCCTCTTGTTCGATTGTTGCCCAGGCGAGGGACTCATCTCCCTCAATGAAGGCTTGGACCGCTTGTTGGACCATCGGGATGGAGATTTCAGCGAGTGCCTGAAACCGGGTCAGATCGATGTCAAGCTTGAGCGAATTGATGACCAAACTCTGTTTGGCAATACTTTCGGCATAGTCTCCAATCCGTTCCAAATTGGGATTAATCTTCATGGTGGCATAGATCATTCGAAGATGGCTTGCCACCGGTTGTTGGCGAACGAGGTATTCAAGGCAAAGTCGATCGATTTCCTGTTCCAGTTCATCGATCGATTGATCTCTAAGAATGACCGAGTAGGCGAGCTGACCATCATCTTCCATCATCGCCCGATGACTGTCTGACAAGCAGTCGCTGGTGAGCGACGCCATCGCTTGCAGCTTATTGAAGATGACTTTATTCGCTTGTTTCAGCTTGGCGTCGCCGTGACTTTGTTCGGCCATAGGCTTTATCTTTGTGTTAGGGTCTAAGGATGAGGAGTGACAATAGGGGTTTTCAATATTGGATAGGTTCCTGGGTTAGAGAAGAATCGTTCTCACAAGATAGCATTGATTGGAAACTCTTTACCGTGCCCTGATTTTTCGTGGCGAATGTCGGTTGCCTCACAGAGATAAACAACGACTTCGGCGATGTTTTTTGCATGGTCGGCAATCCGTTCAATCGATTTTGAGATCACCATCAGGTGCAAGCATTTTGAAATCGTCCCAGGGTCTTTTTCCATGAACTCTCTCAGTTCAGATTGAAGCTTTCGATTGAGACCGTCGACGTCTTTGTCCTGAGGAATGACGGCGCGGGCCGATTCAGCATCTTCGTTGACGAATGCTTTGAGTGCCTGGTCCATCATCGCCATCGCGGATTCCACCATTCTGGGGATATCCACGTAGTGCTTGAGTTGGGATTCTTGACTCAACTTGAGCGTGCGCCGCGCCATGGTGGTGGCCTCGTCACCCACTCGCTCTAGGTCAGTGCAGATTTTCATGGCCACCGTGATGAATCTGAGATCCCGCGCGAGGGGAGCTTTGGATAGTAACTGAATGGCGAGTTCGTCGATCTCCAGTTCGAGCCGATCAATTTCGTGGTCGGTCTCCTCTACCTGCGCTGCCAATTCATCGTTCCGTTCCAGGAGAGCTCGAGTGGCAGTGGTGACTGCAGACTCTGCCTTGCTCGCCATGGTGAGCAAGCACTCGTTCAGGTGCTGGATGTCTCGTTGAAATGGAGGTGTCATTTTAGCCGATAATTGAATTATCCAAACCTGCCGGTTACATAGTCTTCCGTTTGTCGATTTGTTGGATTAGTGAAAATTTTTTTGGTGCTCCCGTATTCGACAAGTGTCCCCATGCAAAAGAAGGCGGTTTTGTCTGAGATTCTAGTGGCCTGCTGCATGTTATGAGTGACAATGACGATCGTATACCGGTGTTTCAGGGCAATAATCAGTTCTTCAATCTTTGCGGTTGCCAGTGGATCCAAGGCCGAGGCTGGTTCATCCATCAGGAGGATTTCGGGTTCGATCGCAATTGCCCGTGCGATACAGAGACGTTGCTGTTGGCCTCCCGAGAGGGTCAGAGCGCTGGCTTCCAGTCGATCTTTGACTTCTTCCCACAAGGCTGCGGCCTTGAGGCTCTGTTCGACCGCCTCTTCAAGCTCCAGTCGGTCACGGAATCCGTGAATTCGGAGGCCATAGGTAATGTTATCTCTGATTGACTTCGGAAAGGGATTTGATTTCTGAAAAACCATACCCACTTTTCTGCGGAGAGCGACAACATCAACCTGATCGTCGTAAATATCGTAGCCGGCTATCGTTACCTTTCCTAGGGTGCGAACATTGGAAATGGGATCATTCATTCGGTTGAAACTTCGGAGCAATGTCGATTTGCCGCAGCCCGATGGCCCAATGAAGGCGGTGACCAGGCCTTCAGGGAGTGAAAGGTTGATTTGGTCAAGTGCCTGATTCTTCCCGTAGTAAACCGACAACTCTTCAGTGACGATCAGCGGGTTTTCCGCATCGAGATCCGATAGTCCTCTGACTGTCGGGTTAACTTTCATTCTCGCGGGAGTCGCGGGAGTCGCGG
>DEAY01000015.1:426-14671 GCA_002348345.1 Verrucomicrobia bacterium UBA2970 | reverse complement strand
CGCGGGAGTCGCGGGAGTCGCGGGGTAGGTATTGCCGTCTAATGCTCATTGAGGATGATTCAGCCGATTGCGGACTCGGGCCCGGGTTATAACGGCGACAGCGTTCAGCGTAAAGGTCAGTAATACAAGTGTCATAACCGTGGCATAAAGAATGGGACGAGTTTGCTCGATATTGGGTGATTGAGTCGAAAGAATAAAAATGTGATAGCCCAGATCCATGAACTGATCAGTGACTCGAGTCGGGTAACCTGTCATGAAATAAGCGGCACCGGTGAAGAGAATAGGGGCGACTTCGCCACAAGCCCTTCCGACGGAAAGGATTCCACCGGTCAGGATGCCGGGAAGTGCCTGAGGCACGATGATGTGGTAAATCGTTTCCAAACGGGTTGCTCCGAGGGCCAGGCTTGCTTCTCTGAGGCCGGATGGAATCGCTCGAATAGCTTCCTCGGTTGAGACGATGACCACAGGGAGATTCATCAACGCCAGTGTGAGTGAGGCCCAAAGCAGCGCTGGATGTCGCCAAAAGGGATCCGATTGGCCTGGTCTTAGTAAAGCGTCGAGGTGGCCTCCCATGAAATTCACGAAAAATCCCAGTCCAAAAAGACCAAAGACAATCGAAGGGACCCCTGCAAGATTGGTCACGGCCCGCCGGATTAGAGTTGTTAGGATGGAATTGGGTTGAGCGTATTCGCTGAGGTAGACCGCGGTAATCACTCCGACGGGCATGACGAACAGGGTCATTAGAATGACTCGAGCCGATGTGCCGATGATCATCTGAAGAACACCTGTCTTCTGTGGATCAAACATGTTCTGACTGGCATCCGATGAGATAAAGCGCCAAGAGAAGGTGTCCCATGCGTGCCCGATAGTATTAGCGAGAAGTAGGGCCAAAAAGATTAGGATCAAGCCTGTGGCCGACGCGGCGAGTACGGTGAAGAAGGGGGATGCCCAGTCCCTCTGACTTGCCTTAAACTGGATGGTTGAATTCAAAGGTATGACCGCCGTGAGGTTGGCACGATGTTCGGCCTGGGAATCCAAAGTTCCGCAATTCGCATTCTTGCTATTGATCCGATGGAGGCTCTCATGATCGCTGACCCTCCAGACGTTCTTTGAGTCGTTGAATCACCACATCACCGATCGTATTCGCGACAAATGTGATCGTGAAGAGAAGGGTTCCTAGCAGGAATAGAACTCGATAGTGTTCGCTACCAAAGACGGTTTCAGCGAGCTCGGCTGCGATCGTAGCGGTGAGGGTGCGAGTGGAATCGAGGAGACTTCCGGAGACGATGCTAGCGTTTCCCGTGGCCATTAATACGATCATGGTCTCCCCCACCGCTCGGCCGAAGCCGAGTACGACCGCTGCAAAGATCCCTGGCAGGGCGGCCGGCAGGGCGATCGACCAGGCGGCCTGCCAGCGAGAACTCCCCAATGCCAGTGCGGCGTTGGTAATCGTCGACGGAACCGAAGTGAGCGCGTCTTCTGCAATCGCGAATACGATTGGGATCACTGCGAATCCAAGTGCGATCCCAGCGATCAGCGCATTTAATCGCGATGGATAACCGAAAAGGGATTGAAAGAAGCTTGCCATCACAATGAGAGCGAAAAAACCCAGCACGACACTGGGTATTCCTGCCAGCAGCTCAATCATAGGTTTGAGCCATTCACGAACAAGGGGAGAAGCAATTTGGGAGACATAGATTGCCGCACCCAAGGCAACAGGTACGGCGAATAGAAGGGCAACCAGGGTCGTTTTCAGGCTCCCGATAAGCAGGGGAACGATGTTGTACTTCGGAAGGGGTGAGGCAGGCTGCCAGATAAACTCCGGACGGCTATAACCGCTCCATTGGTAGGGAAACAAAAGATAGCGCCATTTCGTGCTCGGTACGGATTCCGTCGTATCTTCGAGTGTGGCCGCACGCTGCTCTTGCATGGCTTCGAGCAATAGAGTAAGCGTTTGTTGATCGAGTGCCTCGAATTCGCTCCGCGTGAGATCGAGGTAATCTCGAAGTACGATTGGGTCTGTGGTGTTCAAATCTTCGGGAGCGATGACACTTTGGGTGGTCGGTTGGTCGAGTTGCTCCAGAATGACTGGTAATGCTTCCCGGGCGATAAATGCGAAAATAAGGCCAATGGTGATGATTACCGAGAGAGAGATTCCGAACATCGAGTTTTCGACGATTCGTTCAATTCTTCGGGGGCGTCGGACTCTCTTGAGGAGTTGCCACTGGGAGTGGTGAGATCGAGAGTTCACGACTTTTTCAAGCTACTAGGGAACATGAAACGGGGCGGCATGCACGAAGGCACCGTTCCGAGATTTGTATTGGTTGTCTTTCCTGCAAGGTAAATCCTGTGAATCATTCTTGGATCTTATTCCGCGTCAAGCATACCTGGCGAGTCTCCGATCCTGGCAACGGATAGTAACCCGAATCCGCTGCGACCTGTTGCCCGACCTGGCTTTGCATCCAATTTAAATAATCGGCGAGGACGCCTTTGTTCTGCGCCGGGTTGAGGTAGACGTAGAGATACCTCCAAATTGGATATTTCTGGCTTCGGACATTGTCTTCTGTCGGCGCATAAGCGGGGCCGTCCGCTCTGCGACGTACTCGAAGGCGCCTGACCCCTTGACCGAAGGCAGATCCCCCATACCCGATCCCGTTCCGATCTTTTGCGACTGCTTGAACCAATGCAGCCGTCCCGGGCATGGACTGAATCCGAAAGGAATAGTCCGCTCCTTTCAGTACTCTAGATTTAAAGAAGTCATAGGTCCCAGAGCTATTCTCTCGTCCGTAAATCATTATGGTTGAATCAGCTCCACCAAGGGCTTTCCAGTTTGAGATGGATCCCGTGAAGACGGCTTTGAGTTGAGCAAGACTGATTTCCGATACCGGATTGGATTCGTTGACGAAAATACTAAGGCCGTCGAGGCAGATTTTGAATTCGAGAGGCCGATGCTTGAAGGCTTTGATGCAGCCGATGGTCTCGCTTGGCTTAATTCGTCGTGATGCATTGGCGAGGTCCGTTGTGTTGTTTTGTAGTGCAGCCAGTCCGGTTCCGGATCCTCCACCCGTGACTTGGATCCGGATCTTTGGGTGCTCAGTCATGTAGGATTTAGCCCATTTTTGCGCGAGAACCACGAGGGTATCAGAGCCCTTCACCGTGATTGTCTCTGCTGAGAGGGGAAGGATGGTGATTGCCCCACAAATGCAGAGAACCGACCAGCATCTGGCTAAGGATGGATTTTGTGGTTGGGGAGCTAACATGGGTCGACTATTGATTCATTGTTATCCTTGGGTGATGATGTGAAAAAACAAAGGCAGAATTGATACAATTCTGTGAAAATCATCGACCGATAAAGGAGAACTTCTTTTTAAGTTACTGAAGTGAATAAAGGGAAGGCCCAAGCAATTCATTTGGCGCCTTCCCTCCGTCCAGATTGCTCTTAGAAATCGACCTGGATTCGTCCTTGGACAGCATGGGCCTCGAAATCGGAACCTGCCGGGGTCTCGACATCAGCATACACGTAATTCAGCATCGCTCGTGTATTGGGATTGAAATGCCAGTTGATGCCTGCCGTGAGGGTATCCATCTCACCCCAATTGACGATCGTATCATTGAGATCGAGGGATGAGAATCGCAACGTTAGCTGCACGGCCCCAAGTCCGTCGCCGGTCATCGAGAAGTTCTTGCGGGGCGTGATTCGTTCGAACGCTCCCGATGATTTCTTGTATTTCCGCGATTCTCATCCGGGCTAACGCCCTGAACGGCCAAAAGCGATTTCCTATCAGTAAAAACCTGATTTTAGAAGTAGGTCCGCACTGCCACCTGCCAGCTTCCCGTGTTAATATCCGTGTCATTTCCCAAAAGTTCGCCCCAGGCATACTCATATCCACCCATGAGCTTGAGGTTCTCTCCACTGAGGAAATACTGAAATCCAGCGTAAACCGAATGATAGTTCTGGACATTGAGACGTGCGTTTCTGTCCCCATCACCATCATGTCCATATCGCTGGGTGCGTTGTTCACGTCCCGAGTCCATGTATTGGTAGCGAAATACACCTTCGAGCTTGTCGGTAATTTTATAGGAAGGCAATACATAGAAACCCCATGTATCATGTCCAGCCGGAATAGCTGCAGACCCCCTACTTGCTGAAACTCCCTCACGGTTGGCTCCGTAGATGACATCAGAAATGACTTTAAATGGACCTTTTTCGTAATCGACACCCAAAGCAAATGCGTGCTCATAAGCAGACCCGAAAGTACCTACAGCAGCATCACCCCGCGCACGTTCACGGCCACCTTCGTTGTTCACATAGTTCCAGTCGAAGTGGAGGGAGAGATCATCTTTTACCGGGTAGGTGAGGTTGTAGGAGGCTCCTTTATTGGCGCGAAAGTCAACCCATTCTGGACCATCTTCATGGGCACCATAAACCCAGGCACCAAGCCGGTGCTCAATACCTTTGGTGAAGAATCCCACCTGGGCTCCCCAAGGACGTTGCTGACCGATTTCATTCACGATAGCGGAACGCTCGACCGATTTGATGTATCTCGAGGATTGAATGTCTTCACGGGTAATATCCTGCTTATCTTTACCGATAATCAAATAATAATAATCGCTGGGTTCCCATTGGATGTTGAACGTTTGGAAATTGTTTATAAAAGAACCCTCGTCGCTAAGGGCTGTTCTGGAACCATGGCCATCCGAAATGTTTGCGTCGAAACCGAAGGAAAGATTGTGAGCAAAATCGAAGTCCATTTGGATTCGCGCCCGGCGGTGGTGGTAGACATCGTATTCATTGTCTTTGACACCATCGATATCCTCGTCCTGGTTGATGTATTGACCATGATACCGACCTTTCAACTTAACATCTCTGATGAAGCCGCTATCGCTCTTATACAAAGTGTTTTTGTCGAATATATTCCACGGTTTGGCAGGTGTCCCAGTCGGACTCTCATCAACGACTTCCACCTTGTCTTCCCCTGCATTCGCAAGGCATGTGCTGAATATACCCGCGCATAGAAGTGTCCCGATACCGGTAAATCCGATCAAACACGTTCTTTTAAACCTTTGAGGTTTGTTTTTCATAGTTGGCTTTTCTTGTAGTTGATAAACGTTAAGGCAGACGATGAGGCATAATTGTGTCAATCGGACGGATTTTATGTTACAGATTGGTGACGACTGGGCAGGGTCCGGAGCCTGATTGGGCGCCGCATTCCGGTGGGGAGGCTACGAAACGACTCCGAGATACCGTCGATCCATAAGCGAACCGAAGATGATGTGTCCTGAGAGGGACGACGATCGATCTGTCACCAGAGTGGGTTCGCGTTTCGTCTGTCTGCCCAAGGGCCTTTGTTCTCTCGGGAGGCTTCCTTCTCTTCTCCGCGTTCCATTTGGAGATAGTCGAGAATGGAAGATTCGATGGCTTTGGGGAGCTTTGCCAATCCCTGACCTTCCATCTTTTCTAAGGTCTTTGCCCAGGCAGCGCGATTCTTGTGTGCGTTGTCTATGACCATCTTTGAATGGCATGTGGTGCAAAGTGCTTGGACGAACGGTTTGCCTTGCACGACCGAGGATGGGTCCGGGTTGGGGATTGATTGAGGGACTGCTCCAGTGAAGGAGAAGAGCAGGGTGCTGGCGAGGAGCAATTGGAAACACTTTATCATGTCACCCTAGACGGCCTCGACTGCGATCCGGTGCATGGCATTGTTGAGGTAACCCTTCGGATTCCAGCCAGGCACGATCATGGGTTGGCTTCTTCCCTCGCGATCGGTCGCTCTGGCCCAAACTTCATAGTATCCTGTTTTGGGGAGATTGATTTGGCAGGTCCAGCGCTGCCAGGCATACCGATTTCGAGCCGGTGAGAGTTGAGTGCTCTGCCAGGTTGACCCAAAGTCGTAGGTCACATCCACTTGACTGATCGCGCCGGTGCCGCTCCATGCATGGCCTCGGACCTCGATCGGATTGCCTAGCGGGATTGATGCTCCGGTCTTGGGGGCGGTGATAAGGGATTTGACCGGCATTTGGGTGATGATTTCCATTTCCGATTCGGCGACGGTCTTACCAGGCGCAACCGGGTTTTTGGGGATGCGATAAGAGCTGCCGGTCATCTTCGGGCCGTCATGGACTTGGTTGCGGACCCAGATTCGTTTGAGCCATTTGCCGCAAGTTGAGCCAGGCCACCCGGGGCAGATCAATCTCATCGGAAACCCATGTTCGGCGGGGATGGGCTCCCCATTCATTTCCCAGGTGAGGAGCGTGTGCGGATCCAGGGCCTTCTCAATGGGGACGCCACGGGATATTGGGACCTTGGTTGGGTCGCGACTGAGGTGGAGGTCTTCTCCATAGTAAGCGATGTAGACAGCAGATGACTTGACTCCTTGGGAACGCAAGACATCGGAGAGTCGGACACCACGATAGCGGGCGCAGCCAACAGCCCCGAGCGTCCACTGGTTGCCACTGGCGTTCGGATAGTAACCCGCTCTTCCGTTTCCGGCACACTCGATGGTGAGATCGGCCTCTTGATGAGAGAAGCCGTTTTGGAGTTCATCCATTGTGTACTGATGGGTTTGGCTGACTTCGCCATCGACCGTGAGCGTCCAGCCATCGAGACGCTTGGTTCGAGCCCTTTCTGGAATATGGCCATTGTTTCTCACGAAATGCAAATGGTTGGGAGTCAGCGCGTCGTCAAGGAGGTGAGCGGGTGTTTCGGCGTTGAGCGGGCGGTCACTGAGTAGGTTGAGTTGTCGTTTGTATTCAGGGACCTCGTTGATTCCAGGCACCTGTTGTGCAATGGCCGTTGGGATGAGATTCGACGGGATGGCGTCCAGGAATACAATCGGGGCACCAAGGCCCGCAATGAGTCGACTCATGAACTGGCGTTTCGGGAGCGGGGCATGTTCGAAAGGCGATCTCTGCATGATAGTTCCTCTAGGGATGATTCGAGTTTGACCCCGGGATGCCCGTGCGGTCAATAAGTGTTGCAGATGACTTCTGAGGGGCGGTTCGGTCGCAAGGAGCAAGCAGGAACCCGAGGATTGATCCCATGACATGATGGGTGGTTTTTTCACCGAGTGGGCGGGGCCGAATATCGCTACAAATCTCGTGACAGACCGTCTTCGTTTCTTGTAGGGATGGTCGATTCCAAAAGGCCTTCGAGTGTGGGCCATGGATTTTTTGGAGTGGTGTTCCGCGGCATTAATCAACTTGTGATCATAACATGACTCCAAGTTTTTCGAACCTGTTTGGTCACTCACCGTTCAAGGCGCTTGAGGATCACAGTGCCAAAGTACACCAGTGCGTGGCACTAATTCGAGACGTGTATGAAGCCAGTTTGGTGGGAAACCGTGAATCGGTCATCAAATTGGCGAGTGATATCTTTCGATTGGAGACCGAGGCGGATGAGATTCGGGATCAGATTCATATCGATCTCACCTCAAGGATTCTCATTCCGGTCAGCAAAGACCAGATTTTCAATATTCTCGAACATCAAGATTCCATCGCTGATCATGCCGAGGATCTGGCGGCTATTTTCACCTACCGACCGCTTTCCTTACCGGAGCCTTTGGCGACCCAAGTAAGGTCGTTTTTGGAGGAGGCATTGACGAATTGTAAGCTTGCAGAAGGCATCTTTTCGAAGCTGGTCATTCTTGTGGAATCTTCATTCAGTGGGCGGGACGCTCTGACGATTTCGAAGCTTATTTTTGAGTTAAGGAAGCGAGAGGATCAGACCAAGATGAAGAAGATCTCCTTGCTTCAGATGGTGCATCAAGAGCAGGCGGCTTTTGATCCTGTTGATCTGGTCAGTTGGACTCAAATCATTGAAATCATTGGAGACATTTCTAAGTTTGCCGACAATGCGGCGATGGGGATCAGTCTCATTATTAGAGGAAATTAGGCAATCACCATGATTCCGATTCTTGCTCAGTTCGCAATCCCAAACGGAGCGATATTCTTCTCTCTGGCTCTCATCTTTGGACTCTACATGGCCTGGAATATTGGTGCCAATGATGTGGCCAATGCGATGGGAACATCCGTTGGGTCCGGTGCCTTGACCATTAAGCAGGCCGTCATGATTGCGGCTGTAATGGAGCTGGCGGGTGCCGTCTTAGTTGGGATGCATGTGACAGATACGGTAAGGAAAGGGATCTTTGATCCATCTGTTTTCGAACCCACCCAATTAGTTCTTGGATTTCTTGCCGCATTACTGGCGGCGGCGGTGTGGCTACAAGTGGCCACCTATTTTGGTTGGCCGGTTTCGACGACCCATTCCATTGTCGGGGCCGTTGTGGGGGTCGGCGCAGTGATTGGGGGGATGGATGTAATCAACTGGCCAAAAGTCTTCGAGATCGTGATGTCCTGGGTGACCTCTCCGCTTTGTGGTGGGGTTGTGTCGTTCCTGGTGTTCCGGCTCATCCAGAAGAGAATCATCGACCAGAAGCATCCCTTACGACAGGCCTACAAACTGACACCCTACTTGGTATTCTATGTGGGTTTCGTATTATCGTTGGTGATGGTTTTCAAGGGTTTGAAGAACTTGAAACTCCATCTCGATCTGCCGACGGCCGCCTTGGTGTCGTTTGTTGTGGGGGCGCTCTTTTTTACCGTTGCGGTGGTTTGGCTCAAGAGACTCAAAAAGAGGAACGAGTTGGAGCGAAAAGAACGGGGTATCGAATTGACAGGGGAAGAAGATGAGGGGCTTCCCTTCCAGCGGAAGGACAGTGACGCCCCTGAGCTCCGACCCGCCTTGGTGGAGGGATCTGAGATTCCCACCAAAAGCTGGGAACATCGGCGGCGTTTCGAATTCGAAAAGGTTGAGGGAATGTTTGGGTTTTTGATGATTCTAAGTGCCTGCTTTCTTGCCTTCGCCCATGGTGCGAATGACGTGGCAAACGCGATTGGACCAGTGGCCGCTGTCGTCGATATCGTTCGATCGGGAGAGATTGCGGCCAGGTCTCAGGTGCCGATTTGGATTCTTCTCCTCGGTGGAATCGGAATCGTCGTGGGGCTTGCGACTTGGGGCTACAAGGTGATTGAAACGATTGGCAAGAAGATTACGGAATTGACCCCGAGCCGTGGTTTTGCGGCGAACATTGGTGCGGCCACCACCATCGTGTTGGCGAGTCGGATGGGGTTTCCGATCTCGACCACCCATACGCTGATTGGTGCCGTGCTGGGGATTGGGTTTGCGAGAGGCATCGGGAGTCTGAACCTTCGGGTGATTCGGGATATCATCGCGTCATGGCTCATCACAATTCCAGCGGGCGCCGGGCTTGCAATCGTATTCTACCATTTCTTGAATATGGTGTTTTGATGAGGAATAGGCTGCTCAGCGGCAATCTGCCGGGGCGGGGGCAGGTCACATCAACGCGGAACTTCATTCATGAAGTGTTTCCCTACTGGGGTCTTGTCAGTGCCTTCTGGTGAGTAAGATCATTCAACCGGAACAAGGGGACAACGGTTGTTGGATAGAGTCTTAACACAAAAAGAAGTCTTGGGGTGTCCCAAGACTTCTTCAGGCTCGTTTTCGTTGAATTGAGCGGTTAGTTCCCGACGTAACTGAGCCGGTAGATCTTGTGCTTGGTGTCATCTGAGAAGAGGATGCTACCATCGGGAGCCTGGGCGCAGTCGATCGGTTTCCCAAGGATTTCCGTTCCATCCTTCAGAAAGCTGACCATTTTCTGGGAGCCGTAGGGATGTCCGAACTCGAAGAGAACACGATCGATCGAATAGCCGGTTTTTTGGCTGGCATTCCATCCCCCTTTCAAGGCCGCAAACGCGTCGCCGTCTCCGTTGGGAACCTTGTTGCCTTGGTAGAACATCATGCCCATGCCGGAGCAGTGAGCGGGAAACAACCATTCAGGGACAATGTTCTGGGAGGCCAACTCGACGATGTCGGGCCGGTCCAGGAAGTTGATGTTGGGCATGTTTTTACCTAGAATGTAGGGATGGCCGTAGAAGCCGCCGGCGACGTATTTGTTGAGTTCGGCGGGGGGGTTGTGATCGGTGATGGGCTGACCGAACTTGGCGTTCTTGGCTTCCCACTTCACCGCGTAACGATCGATGTCATGGTCGATCCCCCAAATCTCGTCGGTTCCGGGGCGAATGACGAGTTTCTCGGTGTTCCGGACGCCGGTGGCAAACAACTGTTTGTCCGATCCATCGAGCGCAAAGCTCCATATTTTTTTTCGTTCCCCTTCGTTGATGGGCTGGTCACTGGCGTTTTCCGGGTCACCGACATGGGTGTAGATACGATCCTTGTGCAACAGTAACGCCCGCCATCGATGACCACCACCCTTGACGGGGAGCTGGTCGGCGCCGATGACCTTCACCGCCTCATCTTGTTTCCCGTCGCCATTGGTGTCCCGGGATTTGTAGATCCCCTCGGTCTCCGCGTACCAGAGCCAACCCTGATACCAGGACATCCCTTGGAGGATTGATTTTCCGGGGAAGCCGTCGACATAAGTCGTCACCGACTCGAAGTAGCCGTCCCCATCGTGATCCTTGAGGGTCTTGATCGACCCAATTTTGGGAACACTCACGTAGACCGCGCCATCCGGTCCCGATTGGAGGAATCGGGGGCTCTTGATGGTGCTTTCGGCGACCGTCAATTGATAACCGTCACGGACCCAAACGCCGTCGGGAACAGTGCGATCCTGGGCGAGGGTGGCGACGACTCCCAGAACGGTCATCGTGACAATGAAGGTAGTTGCTTTCGGGGCTGGCTTCATGTCGAGCACCATATCCCATCGACTTCATGGCGCAAGGTATTTGGACCGGGCGAGGGATTGGTTTTTGCTCTGCTCCCATATCCGTTGAGCCCGGAAACAGGAATGCCGCGGTCTGGGGGGCTGCGTCCCAGACTCGACAATGCCCCAAATCCGTGAAGAATAGTGTGCGTCGTTGTATGAAAAAACCAGTTGCTTCTCTTTCCCTCCTTTCGTGGTTCCTGGGAATCGTCCAGGGCTTTTCAGCAGGGTTTACGGCCGAGGATGCCGCCAGGATGAATAATGTGTTGGAGGTGGCCCTGTCGCCGGACGGGCGAACCATCGCCTATACCCTCGCGGTTCCCCGTGATCCGGTGAAGGGGGACAACGGTTCGTCGTGGCGGGAACTTCATGTGGTGAATCGACGGGGATCCTCGCGGCCTTACATCACGGGCGCGGTCTCCATCGGCGGGATCAGTTGGTCGCCCGACGGCGCCATGATCACCTACCTGGCCAAGCGCGGTGAGGACAAGCAGACCTCGCTTTATGGCATCCCGCTGGACGGGGGCGAATCGCGAAAGATCCTCCAGCACGAGACCTCGATCTCGGGCTACCACTGGAGTGCAGCGGGTGATCGCTTTCTTTTCGTGGCGCGTGAGAAGGTGGCTGAAAGTAAGGCAAAGAAGAAGGGGTTCAATGCTGAGGTTTATGAGGAAGAACCGCAGAACGGGCGGCTCTGGATCGCCCGTCCCTCTGAAAAGGAGGGGGAGTGGTCGGCGAATCTCGTGGAGGGAATTGAGGGGGCTGTCTTCTCAGCGCGATGGAGCCCCGACCGGCAACGGATCGCTGTCGCCGTGGCGCCCCGGCCCTTCACGGACGACTTTTATATGTACCAGAGGGTGAAGATCGTTGATGCCGCCACAGGTGAACTGCGGGCCGAGGTGGATCATGAAGGGAAGTTGGGGCCCTTTCGCTGGAGTCCGGATGGTTCCAAGTTGGCGTTGCTCGGTGGTGCCCATATGAACGACCCGAGTCCCGGCCGCCTGTTTGTCGCCGATGCGGTTTCCGGGGAAGCCCGTCGCTTGGCCGGCGACTATCGTCCCGATTTTGCCGCGGTGGAATGGATCGATGACCAGTCGCTTCTCTTTTTGGCTGACGATAGTTGCCTGAGCGATTTCGGACGTCTGGATCTGGAATCGGGAGAACGCCGTTCCCTGGGATTTCGGAATCCTCCGGTTTCGAATGCGTTGGAGTTTTCACGCGGCTCCGGTCGGATCGCTCTCGTTGGGTCTGCTCCTAAGAATGGTTATGAGGTCTACGGCGCTCGCCTTGAGGGGCGGCGGGTGAGTCGGCTGACTGATTCCAATCCGTGGTTGGAGGAAATCGAACTGGCGAAGCAAGAAGTGGTGACCTACTCGGCTCGGGACGGGGAAACGATTGAAGGGGTTTTGATTTACCCGTTGAACTACAAGTCCGGCGATCGGTATCCCCTGATTCTCGCGGTTCACGGGGGACCGGAATCCCGGGTGGGACACGGGTGGATCACCAGTTATTCCCGGCCGGGTCAGTTCGCGGCCAGTGAAGGGTATTTTGTCTTTTATCCCAATTATCGAGGCAGCACGGGGCGTGGCCTGGGGTTTGCGATGGCGCATCAGGCGGACTATGCCGGCAAAGAATTCGACGATCTGGTCGATGCCATCGACCATTTTGACCGATTGGGGATGGTCGATCCGGATCGCGTGGGCGTCACCGGAGGGTCCTACGGGGGCTATGCTTCGGCCTGGTGTGCCACCCGGCATACCGATCGGTTTGCCGCCAGCGTGATGTTTGTGGGCATCAGCGATCTGATCTCCAAGCAAGGAACGACCGATATTCCCGACGAGATGTTTCTCGTGCACGCCCGCAAGCGGCCGTGGGACGACTGGCAGTTCTTCCTGGAGCGGAGCCCCATCTACTATGCGGAACAGGCGCGGACCCCGATCTTGATCCTCCATGGAAAGGATGACCCAAGAGTTCATCCGTCTCAGTCGTTGGAGCTTTACCGGACGCTCAAGACGCTGGGCAAGGTGCCGACCCGCTTGGTCTGGTATCCGGGCGAGGGACACGGCAATCGAAAGGCGGCGGCTCGATACGATTATTCCTTACGGCTGATGCGTTGGATGAATCATTACCTCAAGGGTCCGGGTGGTGAGCCGCCACCCCATCCTCTGGACTATGGGTTGGGTGAGGATGACAAGGAATAGCCGGCATTGATGACACAAGCGCGATTCGGCTCGAGTTCTGTGGTCGCCACCCGGCGCGAGTTTTTGCGCCGGGTGGGAATGGGCTTCGGGGCGATGGGTCTGTCTCAATTGGGCGCGAAAGCGGCCAGCGACTACCGGAGTCCTTTGGCGTTGAAATCATCCCACTTTCCCGGAAAAGCCAAGGCCGTCATCCATCTCTTCATGAATGGCGGGCCCTCCCATGTCGATACCTTTGATCCGAAACCGATGTTGGACCGGTATGCGGGGAAAGCCCTTCCCATGGAAAACCTCCGCACCGAGCGCAAGACCGGCGCGGCTTTCGCCTCGCCCTTTCCGTTCCGGCGGTATGGTCAAAGTGGCATTCCGGTCAGTGACCTCTTTCCCCGAGTGGGGCAGATGATCGATGAGATCGCCGTCATCCGATCGATGCATGCGGATTCCCCCAACCATGAGCCGTCCTTGATGTTGATGAACTGTGGCGAGGCTCGGTTGATTCGACCGTCGATGGGGTCCTGGATCACCTATGGCCTGGGATCGGAGAATCAGAATCTCCCCGGATTCATCGCCATGTGCCCGGGCGGCTATCCCATTCAAGAATCTCAGAATTGGCAGAGCGGATTCCTGCCGAGTGTCTACCAGGGGGCCTACATCAATACGCAACATCGACAGATCGACGATCTGATTGAGAACATTCGCAATCTTTCGGTTTCGACCGCACAGCAACGGCGACAACTGGATTTGTTGAGACGGCTCAATCAGGAGCATCAGAAGCGACGCGTTGATGATGAAAAGCTGGAGGCGAGAATTGCCTCCTTTGAATTGGCTTACCGAATGCAGATGGACGCGACCGATGCCTTCGACATCGAGCGGGAGCCCAAGCATATTCGAGCGATGTACGGAGAGGGAACGCAGGCGCGGCAGATTCTGATCGCTCGACGCTTGGTGGAACGGGGGGTGAGGATGGTTCAGGTTTGGCATGGGCGAGGGCAGCCCTGGGACAACCACGATGATATCGACGTGCGGCACCGACAACTGGCGGGGCAATGTGACCAGGCGATTGGGGCGTTATTGAGGGATCTCAAGCAGCGGGGAATGCTCGATGAAACCCTGGTCGTCTGGGGGGGGGAATTCGGACGGACGCCGACGGTGGAGCTTCCCAAGCCGGGATCGAACCAGGGGAAGATCAATGGGCGGGACCATAACCACTGGGGCTTCACGATGTGGATGGCGGGGGGCGGAGTTCGCGGTGGTTACGTGCACGGCGCCACCGACGAGTTTGGCTTCAAGGCCGTCGAAAACCGC
>DEAY01000015.1:0-134 GCA_002348345.1 Verrucomicrobia bacterium UBA2970 | reverse complement strand
GGCGCCACCGACGAGTTTGGCTTCCGTGCCATGGAGGATCCGGTCCATGTTCATGATCTTCATGCGACGATCCTCCATCTGCTCGGATTTGATCATGAACGACTCACCTTTCGTCATGCGGGCCGGGACTTTCG
>DEAY01000271.1:2823-4432 GCA_002348345.1 Verrucomicrobia bacterium UBA2970 | reverse complement strand
TTCGCAAGGTTTCATATTGATCATCGCGATAGTTCTCCAGTGATTCCCTGGCCTGCCGTCTCTGGGTGAGGCATGATTCCGCCCGGGTAACGTCCTCCTCCGCATCCACAATCGCCTGCTCGGCGGTCTGAATCTGCTCCTCAATGTAGGCCCAACCTTGTTGGTGTTGGATCAAGGCCGCCGGCCGGGGAGGCTGCTGGATTCGTTCCTGATAATCGCGCCACTCGCTCATCAGCCGTTGTTTCAAATGCGCTGCCACCTCCTTAGCGGAAGAGAGTCGAGCGAGCGCGGTTTGGTAGTCACTGAGAGCGGAGCTCTCATCGTGCTTCCGAACCCGAGCCAAGCCATCGAGAGGAAAATAAAAGCGTTTCATGGATTAGGCCGTCGAGTAGGGCGTGGGGGTTGAAGGGCCGGGCACGCTCGTTAGAGGGGGACGCTGTGGCGGGCGTGGCGCCGGTGAGGGAGAGGCGAGTGAATGAGAAGCCATAATGTCCTTAATCCATGTCCGGCTTTCATGAATGGTGTTTCCCTCATGAATGCCCTGCTGGAGAAACTTCCTCAAGTGCGGACGAAGCGCGATGGCTTGGTCGACGGTGGGATTCGATCCGCTTTGGTAGATTCCGAGGCGGATGATCTCCTGGTTTTGGTGGTAGGTCGCGAGGGCGGCCCGTGCGGCCCGGAGGGCGGGCTCATCGGTCGCGGGCGTCAGGTCCTTGTAAAGTCGGCTCACGCTCTTGAGGAGGTCGATCGCCGGGTAGACTCCTTCGTCTGCCAGTTGCCGGCTGAGGACGATGTGGCCATCCAGGATGGACCGAACGGTATCCGCGATCGGATCCGAGAGGTCGTCTCCTTCGACCAGCACCGTGAACAACCCGGTGATGGCACCGTCGCGGTCACAACCCGCCCGCTCAAGCAACTGAGGCAGTGTTGAGAACACGGACGGGGTATAACCTTTCGTCGCGGGGAGTTCGCCAACGGCAAGGCCGACCTCTCGCTGGGCCATTGCGAATCGCGTCACCGAATCCATCATGAGGAGGACGTTCTTGCCTTCGTTTCGAAATTGTTCGGCGATTGCCATGGCGGCATAGGCTCCCTTGAGGCGCATGATCGGGGGCTCATCGGAGGTTGCGACAACGACGACAGATTTCGCCCGCGCCGCTGCGTTGAGGTCATTCTCGATAAACTCCCTCACTTCCCTTCCTCGCTCTCCGATCAAGGCGATGACCACCGCATCCGCATCAGAGTGTCCTGCGATCATACCCAGGAGAGTCGATTTTCCGACGCCACTGCCGGCGAAAATCCCCATTCGCTGCCCGATGCCGCAGGGGGTGAAGGTATCAATCGCCCGAATGCCGGTGGTAAAATTCTGAGAGATGGGGTTGCGTTCCAAGGGATGCGGTGCGGAGGCCTTGAATCCGGCCTGATGCTCGGATCGAAGCGGTCCCTGCCCGTCGATGGGAGAACCGATGGCATTGATGATTCGACCTTCAAGCGCGTTGCCGACCGGCACGCGAACGGGGCGGTCGGTGGCGACCACTTCGCTTCCCGGATGGAGTCCCTCGGTGTCAGAATAGGGCATCAACAGGGTTGTATGGCCCCGGAATCCGAC
>DEAY01000271.1:0-2523 GCA_002348345.1 Verrucomicrobia bacterium UBA2970 | reverse complement strand
TTGTATGGCCCCGGAATCCGACGACCTCGGCTTTAAACTCTTTCTTGGCTCGTGGACTGTGGATATGACACAGATCACCCAGGGACGCAGAGGGGCCTCTGGATTCGATGACCATCCCGGTCACCTGCTCGACCGTACCGCGTGCCGTGAACCGGCGGGTCTCCTGAATCCGATGGTTGAGTCCCTGGAGGTGGGAGAGAATTTCTTCTCGATCGGGTTTGAAATCGGTTCGCAGCATACGGCAGTTAGTTTTGAGAACTACAGCGTAAGGTCGGGTTCGGTGATGAGGGAATGGATTCGCGAACTCTTGGCCTCGATGGTGGCATCGAGATTCCCAAATTCCGTGTCAATGTGACAGCCCCCTCGAGTGAGGTTGGAGGCGGCTTGAAAGCGGATGGATTCAGGATGGGCCGCCGTTGCTTTCAAGCGATCGAGCGACCCTTCAATCAAGGCAAGATCATCGGGATGGAGGTGGATGACCACCTTGGTTGAGTCTTTGACTTCCCTGAGGGTTTCTTCCACGAGGTGTTGAATCCGCTGTTCGTCGATCGGAGAGGCTGCGACAAATTGTTCGGCGATTGAAACCGCCAGCGCCTTGAGGGTGGTTTCCGCCTCTTTGAGGAGCTGGGGGATGGCGTTGTTCAGCGTTCGGAGAACGGCTTCTGTTTGTTTTTCGGTTTCGAGTTCGAACGATTGCCGACGTTGCCTGGCTTCTGCGGCTTCGTGTTGGCGTCCTTCTTCAAAGGAGCGGTGACAGGCCTGGGAGAGATGATCCTCGATGGCACTCGCATGGTCGGCACATCTCTCGATGGTCACCTCGGCAAGCCCCGGCATGAGATCGAGGGAAAGTTCGTAATCAGACGGTGGCACTGCCGCCTCCCCTCAAAGATGTTAAGTCGATTTCGCCGTTGGCTTCCATCTCCCGGACGATGCCGATGATTTCCAATTGGGCCTCTTCGACTTCGGACAATTTGACCCTGCCGGCATACTCGAGTTCCTCCGCGACGGTCTCAGCCGCCCGTTTTGAAAGGCAGGAGAGCAGAAGGGTGCGGAGTCGGTCGGAAGCCGTTTTGAGGGCAATCGCGAGTCGGCCCATATCGACGTCGCGAAGAATCTTTTGGAGATCGGAAACCTCGAGCATCACCAAGTCCTCGAAGGTGAACATCTTCGCCTTGATCTGTGCGCTGAGCTCGGAATTCTTCTCTTCCAGGTTGGCGAGGACTCCGTTGCTGAGAGCGATCTCCATCGAATTGAGAATGTCGGCTGCTGGTTTGACCCCGCCGGATTTCGTCACTGAAGTTGGTGAGCTCGTGCCGGCACGGGCAAGGACGACTTCGACCACTCGCTCCATCACCTCGCCGGATGTGGGGGACAGGGTCGCCAGGCGTTCGACAACGATGGAACGCTTTTCGGGTTCCAGCATGGAGAGAATCCTTGAAGCGGATTCCGCCGAAAGGAAACTCAGGATCAGGGCGATGGTCTGGTTCTGCTCATGCTTCACCAGGTTGAAAAGTTGGCGGGGCTCCATGTCCACGATTCGTTGGACGGCGCTGGAGGTGCTGGGAGCCGGGGTGATTTTCTCGAGAATCCCGGCTGCTTTGAACACCCCGACCGAGCTTTCGAGGCTGTTTCGAGCGAACTCGACGCCTCCGCTCACCGACGTGCTGGCCTGGAGAGCGAGGGTTGAAAACTCGGAAAGGATTTCCCGCTGTTCCCGGGCATTGAGGAGGGAAAGTTTTGCCATTTCCTCGGCCAGGGTGCCGACTTCATCCTCCGCCATGACCTTGAACACATTGGACGAGGTTTCGGGCCCGAGCATGACCAGCAGGGCGGCCAGCTTTTGGAACCGGGTCATTTCGGGAACCCGGCTCTCCAACTGTTCCAAGAAACTGGCCTCAGGGGAATAGCGTTGCGGACGCTGGGGAGCAACCGCAGGTGGAGCAACTTTTGCGTCAGTTGTTGGCATTTTCCTCGTCTTTTTGGAGCCACGTTCGGATGGCCCGGGTCATGTTGTCTGGGTTTTCACGAAAAAGGCGGTTGAGGATATCCGTGCTCAGGACGCGTCCCGAGTCATCGTTGACGAGTTCTGATTCTCCTCCCAGATTCACCATGCCGCTCGAGTCAGAGGTTGCCGTCGGAAGCGGGTGTCCGTTGCTTCCGAGGCTCTGGGCATAGTCTTGAAGCGACATCCCCACTTCCACCCGTGAACCACTCTTACCGCCGAGCTTCTTCCAGAAGGCCCGGATGATGGCCAGACCCAAGATGGCAAAAACAAATGGCTGAACGGTCGGTTGCCAGTCTTGAATGACTTCAAAAGCCCTTTTCTGAAAGGCCTCCTCCTCTGGTAGATCGAGTCTCCCTTTGGCTGGCTGATTGAATGCGAATTGTTCGATGGAGAGGTTGTCGACGAGATTGGTGATGCCAAGCGTTTTCGCCACAATGCGTTTCAGAGATTCCATTTCAGCGGGAGTTCGGTCGATGTAAGCCAGGGATCCGTCTTCATTTTTGCGTGGGCCGTCATTG
>DEAY01000193.1 GCA_002348345.1 Verrucomicrobia bacterium UBA2970 | reverse complement strand
TGTTATGGGGGCCTTCGAAGAGATCCTTGAATTCGACGGAATCCGGTTCGCCGTTTTGATAGCGAGGATCATCGAGAAGCACCTGGGTTGTGTTCCCTGGCACGTCTGCATAGAATTCAAACTGCGCTTTGCCCGGAGTGAGGACGAAGGATTGGAAACCGATGGATGTGCCCGGATTGACCGCGTTCCCCGAACGATCCTTCACACCTGTCACTTCGACGAGGTAGCCCGTGTCTTTTTCTTGCGTACCCGTTGCAAGGGTAATGATGTTCTCAACCTCTCCACTACGAACGGCACCCGTCACGTCGATGGTCGATCCATCGGATGCTTTTTTAATGGTGTAGTTGCCCGCGGTTTCGGAGGAGGCTTGATCGAGCGGTTCGTTGAACTTCAAGGTCACGGCGCCAAAAAAGAAGCTGCCTTCGGCGCTCACGAGCCCCGGGGCTGCGTTGTCATCCGTGACGGTGACTTTGATGTCCTCGGTCGTGGCTGAAGCACCTGGAACCGAGGCGACCGCAGTGAAGACGGCATTGTTGTCCCCAGGTGTCAGCGGTGGGGGAGAGTAATTGGCCCCGACGGCGCCGGAAATATTCTCTCCGTTTTTCTGCCACTGGATTAACAGTGGGGTTCCTTCGGTCTCGACCTCGACGCTAAAGCTCAGGATGGAGTTGGCCGCTGAGGTCACGTTGCCTTGGTGGCTTTGGGAGACGATCTTGATATCAGATTTGGGCGCATCCGTGGCGATGAATTCCGAGGAAATCGGCAACAGGTCCGCCGCTTGACCCGCTTCATCGTCTGGATCAATGTCTCCATCTTCCAAGAAAGCAACCTGGGCGTAGTCTCCTCCGCCCCCTTCCTTCCAAATCAACTCGATGTAGTACCACTTGCCTTTCTTCAGCGAGTATGGCTCAAACGAGGTCAGGTCGGTGCCGACCGGCTCAAAGGGGCCACAGCATCCGGTTTCCTCGGCAGCGAACTGGAGCTTGTTCGGATCGTCGTCCTCTCCGTCGGGGTTGAAGTAGAGTTCTCCTCCGTCATCGGAGCGAAGGAACAGCCAGTAGTCGCCGTTTTTCGGGACCGTGATGTAGCCGGAGATTCTCGCGCCGTAGTTATCATTCCCATTCCCCTCGAACCCTCCCTCGACCACGAGTCGGGAGTCGAGAGCAGTCGTATAAAACGTCCGGCTGGGATCATCCGGATAACGAGGGTCGTCATAAAGGTCGGCCACGGCGACACCCTCAATCTCGTCCCACACCTCCATTTTGAGGAAGCCTTGAGCGCGCACGGTTTCCTGTGCCTTGGCGCAAATCCCAGAGGCTACCATGACTAGTAGGCCTAGGATTGCGACTTTCGGAATAGTTTTTCGCATTTTATGTTATGGATTTTAATTGGTCCGAGCCCGAATCCAACTCGCCCTTTTCCTGACCCTGACTTAGCGCAGAGTACAGTCCTAGAGAGGGGTAGGATTTCAGACGTGCTTACAGTCCCAATCATTCCTTGGAATTGGGGTTCTCAGCAAGACAAAATTAATGCTGCGTTGTAAGGCTTATGTCCCACTCCGGGAACGGTGTGGGTGCCTGTCATTGAGTCGTTTTGGGCTGTTTTGGCAACCGAAGCCCAATGGCGAGTGGCACTGTCGGCGAGAGCTTCTGTTTCGAGACCCTACTCGACCAGAAAGACAGGGCGGTGGTCCCTTTTCAGTATTAATCGTGTGAGACGATCTCGATCGACTCCCCCGTCTTGTTTCAGGAGGAGGAATTCTTGAGGTTCACGAAAATGGGTTCCCTTTTGTCCTTGTTCCCACTGCTGAATGACGGTCTGGCGAGCTTTGTTTCTTTGCTCGGACGGGGCGGTGAAATCATAATCTAGATCGAGGTATCCGGGTAACTTCTTCAAGGATTGGTAGGCGATGTAGCGAACCGCGGGATAGGGGTCAGTCAATAACTCGGCAAGAAAGGGAGCCATCCAATCCCGACCGGCAACCCTTTGTGCCGGCTTCCACCCAAGTGCCCACGCGGACAGCGCTCGTTGAGCGGCGTCTCCTTTACTCAGGTGGAGCAGGATAGAGGAGACGGATTCCTGGTCGGTGTCGAGAGTGGGGTGGCGTTGATCAAACCAATCTTCCAGATGCGTTGCTGTCCAACTGAGGGGTTTGTCGAGGTGGCACAGATTGCAGGCGTTTGGTCGACCGGCCTCAATGGTTTCCGCGACGCTGGGGGAGTCGATTTGATGGTTGCGGATCGCTTTGAGCAACCCGTAGGTGGCATGAGGCATGTGGCAGTTGTAACAGAGACTTCCGGATGAGTTAACGTTGTGATGAGTGTGCTGCTCGAGCGTTGTCCGAAGTGAATCGTGGCACTGGAGACAGGCTTCGTTGGTTTCCATGTTTTTGGCCAGTTGGTCATCGGGTGAACTATGGTGCATGGAGTGGCAAGAGAGGCATGACATTTCGCCAACCTGATAGCAGCCTGTCTCCAAGAGCCCGTTGAGCTCGCGTCCTGCGACCCGGATCATCCCGTCCGGCCAGAATAGTGAATCAAGGAATTCTCGGTTGTGTTGCAAGGTAGGTGGTGCCCAGGGGGACTCGTTCAACTGGGACCGCCGGAGGATGGGGGTGCTGGCTTCGAGGGAATCGCCGGGTTGGTAACGAAAGCCGTGAGTGGCCCAGGATTGCTGGTCCAGTTGCCAGCGAACCCCATGACATTGTCCGCAAATTTCAGCGGCCCGATCCGATTCTAGTCGAGCGGGATTAATAATGGATTCATCGACCTCACCCGACAGATGGAGTTGGTAGCGACGTAGGGCACTTGAGTTTACATTCACGTGATCTTCCCCCGGACCATGACAAGCCTCGCAAGCGATTCCATGTTCGGCGACGTCGGTGTCAAAGAGATTGGTTCGCGAATCCTTGCGGGGGCGGCCGCTTGTGCTGTGGCATTGAATGCAAGTCAGGTTCCAGACTTGTACGGGTGACTTGCGGTCCGGATCCATGATGAAAACGTCCTTTCGCGCTACCCATCGCTGATCCGCGATCAGCCAAGTGATCGGTAAGGCGAATTGAACGTTTGGGATCTTCTTGCTGGGTACCCAAAGGACTTGGTAGTGGTGAGAGCCTGTCGTCATGGTCACCCGTTTCCGGGTTCGGGGAGGCGACGCTGGAGCACTTGGTGGGGTTGGAGAGCGTCCTTGAGCATAGGCTTGTTCGAGTTTCGCAAAATCGTGAATCCAATCCGGGTCAACCATTTCCACCCAGTACTCCTCGCCGCGTCGCTCTAGATCGATTTTATGGCCGTCGATCATGAGAGAGGTGTCATCAAAGGTTCCCAGAACCGCATCTCCCATGGCGGGCTGGGTCATGGTGCGGTGATAGGAATGATGCCAACTGTCGTATTCCTGGGGATGGCAGGATTGGCACCGGGCCGATCCAACATAGCCCCGGGAAGTGGTTGTATCGGGTGCCAATTCACGGAGGGTCTCCCATGATTGTCTCTGTTGAACGACACGGCTTTCCCAGGAACGGGCGCCCAGGGTCGCCCCAATGACAAGGGTGGGAAAAACGAGGCGAGCCCAGAGGGGGAGGTGTTTTGCTTGCCTCAGAATCAAGAGCGATACGCCCCCCATCAACCCAATGGCAATCTGCCACTCGAGACTCATGGGATTTGCTTGTGAGCGGCCCAATGCATTGCGGTGAAGAGAGCATAGGGGGCCTTGATCCGATGTTTCAAGCGGAAGCAGCGTTTGCGAGGCATTCCTTTGACGGCGTCGGTTCTCCGGTGAGGATCAGGGTTTCGGATCCGTTTTGCTCGCTGGCTGGTCGCCAACCGTGAGCCCGCGCATCAACCACTGGCATGGGGCCTGGATGAGGTTCAGAGCGTGAAGGTGCGGAGTTTGGATTCTCCCTCAATGAGCAGAAGGTGGCGGTTGGCTTCAACGGATTCCCAATCTTGTTTGACGCCGGAGGGCCAACGAATACTGAGTTGATCGACTTGGTCGGCATTCCCCAATCCGAGATGGACGGAGGCGGCCCCTTGAGACTTGAATCCTCCACGCGGATAAAGTTCTCGAATCACACGACGATTGCCAATCCTAGCCTCGATTCGAGCCCCGAGCCCCATGCGATTGCTCTTGATTCCCCTCAGCGAGATCCGTAACCAGTTTGCCGAGGCGAAACGATTCTCGAACAACTGCACGGCTCCCCCCCCTGCTTGACGGACAATCAAATCTAAACGGCCGTCCGCGTTAAAGTCGGTGGCCACCACCCCTCGACCGTCGCCGGTGCTATCAGCTTCCGTCAGCGCCGAGATGTCAAAGAACTGGGTTCCTTGGTCGTTGAGGAAGATCCGGTTGCGTTCGAATCCACTCAAGCTCTTTCCATTGGCCACGATCTTCCAGGGATTCTCAACCCACCACTCGTGAAGGCGCTCATCAGGTTGACGAGGGGCTGGTACACTACACTGCCTTTGGAATGGCTGTGACACGACAGCCTGCCAGAGACAAGGTCAGCCATCCGGATCTTGAGTCTCCACACTGAAGAAGCCTGCGTTGGCGTAGAGATCAAGGTAACCGTTGTTATCCAGGTCGGCCATCATTGGGCCATAGGCCCACCCAACGGCGTGGAGTCCGAACTGTTTGCCCACTCGCTTGAAGCTTAGGTTCCCTTGATTCTGGTAGAGTTCGCTTCCGGTGACAAAGCGTTTGATCTTGGCGAAGATATCTGGGGGGTAAGCCCCTTCGGGCAGGTTTTCCATGATCCGCCGTCCGGCTTTGCTGTACATGTTGGCGGTGTAGATATCGATATGCCCGTCGTTGTTGGTGTCTCCCACAATGAGGCCCATCGATCCAAAATCTCCGGCGTCGTTGACGAGGGGGCGTTCCTGGAAGGTGCCGTCCCCTTGATTCACCAAAAGAATGCCGCCGCCAAACTCATTGATCGAATAGATGTCTGGCCAGGAATCGTTGTTGGCGTCAAGAAATGCAGAGGTGAAAACCGAACGGCGTCCCGCCTGGGCATTGGCTGACTTTGAGACGTTCTTGAACTGCCAATCCCCCAGATTCTTCCATAGCTGATTCCCTGGACCGCCGGGGCCGTCGATCCAAGAATCCTTCCGTGATTTCCCATCTCCGTGATTCCGGCTGACATACAGATCGATAAGACCGTCCTGATCATAGTCCCCGACAATGTAACCCGAAATCACGTTGGCCGTTCGATCGTTTAATCTGAGATTGGAGCGCTGGGTCATGTTTCCGAAACGTTTGCCGTTGAGATTCTTTAGCAAGACATTGTCGACGATCAGGTCCACCCAGCCATCATTGTCAAAGTCACCAAAAACGGCATTGGCAGCCGCGCGGTAATTTCGGGGGAGGGCAAAATCTTCCGTTGCATCGCGGAAGCCGCCTCCCGGTTGACCGACGAAAAAGAAGAGACCGTTGTAGTCGTTAATCAACACGTCATCGCGACCGTCGTTATTGACATCCGCCAGGTAGACGCCTCCATTGACGATGCCGCGTTCCTCGACAGGGATATTCCAGTTGTCGATAAAGAGATCCGGAATGATTCCCATTTCATGACTGACCTCTCTCATCAGAGGTTGCGCTGCCGAGGTCACATAGCCTTCCTCGATATCGAGGGAATCAATCCAATGTTCTTGGAGCGCTATTTGATCCGGATCTGCAATTTGGTTGAATACGAAATCCACCACCATCATCAACTCGCGAATGGCCTCCGTGTCGGTGGCTCCGACCATGCGGAGCTGAAAATTCCCATGCCATGCTCCATCGAGTTCTTTGCGTTCAATGGGAAGCAGCGACATCAACTTCGCGGAAATCTTGGGCTCGCCTCGAAAGGGAGCCCGAAACCCCAGCAGGAGGTCGGCGAACGCTGGGCCCTTGAGACGGTGGCGAGTGATTCCCGGTTGGTCCCGGATGATCTTTTGCATTCTGAAGTCGGAGTTCGGTGGGCGGAGGCCTTCGGAAAACTCGACGGCCTCGCCGGCGAAGCTTGGTGAGAAGAGATTGATGAGGGCATCGCGTTCGGAAAGTCCAATCGCGGTCGCCAGTTCAGGGAAGGCCCTTTGGGATAAGATTTGAGCCCGATGTTCGATTTCGGAAAGATAGACTCGCTCGCTCTCGGCTAAGGGCAGTTCATCCGGATCGCCGGGCAGAGGCCGATTTGCTGCTGGCAGAGAAGGCTCAGACGGATTCGCGGTTGGGGAGGGGGCGGTTGCCGTGTTTGGATCGGTTGACCCTCGTTGGGGTTCTTGATTGAGAAGCGAAGCGTTCTCCGGGCTTGAATTGAAACGGAGCCCAAGCCAAAAGGCTCCCCCCATGAGCAGCAAGATTCCCAGGGCGATCAGCACTCGAACCGCGAGGCGTTCGAAGGCGCCAGCGAGATCAGATTGAGATTTCTTTGGCTTCACGCTTGCAAACTGTCCGGGTGGAAAACGGGGGTCTTGTTAGGAATTTATAGTGGCGTTTTGGCGAAACCAACCAAAAACTCGTGTCTAATTGGGTGGTTTGGTGCGGGATCATGAACGGGTATCGTTGAATTGGGTTGGGCACGTCTGCGCCAGGCATCGCCTCTTGGGTTTCTTCCATGGTTCCAGGGAGTCCCTCTCGCTTAGCAGCCCAGGGACTCTGCCTCGCTCGGCTGTGTTACGCCGTTTCAGATTGAGCTTCCCGGGGTGCTCTGAGGCGGGGCGGGGGACGCGCTGAGTGAGAATGGTCGGGGCGGCCGGACTCGAACCGGCGACCTTCTGTACCCCATACAGACGCGCTAGCCAGGCTACGCTACGCCCCGAACCATGAGGAGGGTCGGACGTGCCGACCGCGAGGGGAGTATTAGACGAGGCGGATTGCATTTCAACATCTTTTGTTTGATGGTTGGGGGCGGTGGGGTCCATTCGGAATGAGGCGTTTTGCGGGAGGGGCTTGAGATTTCGAAGGCGCTGCGTTCAGCGTGCCGGTTTCTCAAGAGGACCTTGGACCTACCTCAGGTGCTGGTTTTGGAATTAGTTGATCAGGTTGAGAATCAGTTGCGGCTCGCTCAGGTGAATTGGGGGAGTGGTTGCCGTTTGATGCTAGGGGTGTCGGGTGGGGTCGACTCAATGGTCCTCTTGAGGGTGATGGATCGGTTGGTCGGTCATCGGGGCGGGGAGCTGGTGATTGCTCATTTTAACCACCAACTGCGAGAAAGGGAGAGTGATTTGGATGAGCAACTGGTCCTGGAATCGGCTCAGCGATTGGGATGGGCCTGTGTGGTCGATCGGGGTGATGTGAAAGGGGTGGCAGAAAAGGAGGGAATCTCAATTGAGATGTCGGCCCGGAGGCTTCGACACAAGTTTTTCGCCAGGGTCGCTTCGGATC
>DEAY01000178.1 GCA_002348345.1 Verrucomicrobia bacterium UBA2970 | reverse complement strand
GATGAAACGGATGCCAAACACCTGAAGGGGCTGACAAGATTGGTGGGCTCGTTCCTCATCACGGACTGAAGGTTAGCGACCAACGGGTCTGGACGCCGCATCGGAGCCAGGGGCTCACCGTTCCAGCTCCTAAAGAGAAGCAATGTCGAAGAGGCGTTTCGACAGGAAAACCGCCCCAGAGGGCCTCCTATCATGGGCAAGTTTGGACTTGGGACTTCATCCATGACCGAACGGACCCGGGAGAAAGCTGCCAGATCTTAAGCCTCGTTGAGCAGTTCACGCGAGAGTGCCACCCACTCGATGGTGACCGAGGCATCAGCTTGAAGAAGGTCATGGGGCAGCTCATTGGACTGATTGAGGCACAATGAGCCCCGGACTATATCCGCCCAGACTATGGTCCGGAGTTCATTGGATAAGAACTCTTCAAGTGGTTAGATGAGTCGGGAATCAAAACCCTCTCCAGCAAACCAGGATGCCCTCGGTAGAACGGCTGCGTGGAGAGTTTTCATGATCAGTTTCGCCGAAAATGTCCAGCCCGGGAACTGTTCTTCACACTCAGCGGGTGCCGGGTTGTTGTTTCAAACTGACGAACCCAACACAATGCAGTGAGACCTCATCGCTGCCTTGGAATGAAAAAACCAGTGGCGTTCGCCCGAGCACACCAATCGAGAACGGGCGAGTGGTGCTCGGCACCGAAGGTCCATCCTTCATTCCGGCCTACGGCCTCCACGGAGTAATGGCCTTGCCAACCAGCACATCAACCACAACCCAGAATCATCTCACCCAGCGTGGGCAAAAAATCGGAGGGGCGGCCCTAGCTCATCTCGCCTTCGGCCTTCACGAGACTGTCAACTCGTTTCGCCATTTTGATGGCTAATTTGATCGATCTTTCAACCATCTCGTCCTCGTTGGAATCATCGACCCGATTGGACGCCTGATAGGCGGCAAAGATGCGCGAAGCAGCGTCCACTACAGTGGCCTCACTGTGGGCGAGGGTTAGTCTCGTTTGTTCTAACATGGCGGCAGATTAAAGCACAATGCGGAATGCGAAAAGCGGAAATCGGCGCAGCTGAGTGGGGACTTCCTTCGTTATTCGTCAGGATGAGGCCGGACCTACTTTCAATTTAATTGTTGATCAAGTTTCCTCTAAATCCATGTTCCTTCCGCTGAATAGGTTTGGCATACGAGATGCCGCTACCCATTGATTTGGGAGCCTCTATAGAATGCACCCTCTGCTCGTCACCCAACTTGGTGATCTTCATGCCGTTGATCCAGGTTTCGATCACTGGCCCCTTGGCGACGATGCGGTGGGGATACCATCCGCCATCGCGATCGTGCTTACGCGGATTCCGGTCTCTGGGGAGGGTTCGTCAACGGCCTCTCCGTATCTGTAGCCGACCTCCTATCCTCCCGAATCGATCGCCCCTCAACGTGGATCGGATCTGATATCCGGAATTCGAGCCGGCATCGCATTAGACCTTAAACTCGAGATCGAATTCGCCGTCGAGATTCCGAGTACAGAGGAAGGTGCTTGGTCATCCTTTCGTTGCTTTACCGACAATGACGCCACTCTCTAAGCGCTCTGTGCCCTTGCCGCTCCGAATCTCCCACCCGACGAGATTCTTGCCGTTGAATCACGACTACCCATCCCGTTCCAAAGACCCCCGGAGCTCCAGACGAAACATTGCCCGCGCGTGCCAAGACAACAACAAGAAGTCACCGTTTCAGGTGATTCATCGTGCCTTCCGCTTTAAAGATTAATTACCCGTTTACTCTGGCATTTGTGAGGAGTGGTGTTCCACAATCCGCCAACGCTGACCGTTCCACCGGTAGACGTATGTGAATCTAGCCTGCACGGTGGCTCCATCCTTGAACGTGAAGGTATAGACGCCGGAGTTGATCGCTATATCACCAAACGTGCGCACGTTGGACTCGTCGATTTTTCCTACCGGACCCTTGGCCAAGAAATGGACAAAGTAGTCCGCAATCTCCTCATGATTGTGGCGAACCTTGTTGGAGACGGTTGGAAGGAGGATCGCATTCGATTCATAGAGAGCCGCAACCTGATTGGGATCTCCGGTTTGCAGGGCGCTATTCCATTCGTCAAAGTTTGCTGTAATGTCGCTCTTAGTCATATCTCGGTTCTATCTCCTTCGTATGGTTTTGTGTGATTCGTCTTACCAGTGGTCCATCTTGCCCTTGCCGCAGACCGCCTAAGGCTCCGGATTCCGACCGGTTAATTGCAGCACGAACCCGAGTTGCAGCAACCGCTTCCGGATGATGACCCTCCCCTTCCGACTGGAACCGAAATTCCACCCGAAATGACCCTCCGCACGGGTTGACCCGTTTCCGGATGCTCCGTCAAAGGCGCGTCGTTCATCTTCTGTCGAATCTCGAAGCGGGTTGGTCTCCTCGACGGACTCGGAGGAATGGTTTCGTAAACATATATCGGCATAAAGCAACAAGTTTATTTTTTTCAAGCACCTGGGAATGCCGTAACCTCATGGTTCGACATACACCAGTAATCCTTTTGGCCGTGTTAACGAGGACATGGACGGAAACCATCCGCTGCGGTCGCCAGTCTTAAATCTCGTTGCCACATCGAAATCAATTAGATCTCAGGTGTCCCCGAGACCGTCGCCTCCGACAAGTTGCCCTCACCCCTCTGCCGGGGCGCCCTCATGGTCCGTCACACGGGAGACGGCCTTGAGTCAGCACCATAGCTGACAATCGATTGCATTCACAACCGTCTTCAGATCTGCATTGCATGAGAACCTGGAGATCCCATCTTCAGCATACAACGCTCGGCGCTTCCCAGCGGCAAGGTTCAACCGCGCTGATGGAAGTGTCTTTGACACACCGCTGAACCCCACCTCCACAACAGATCACCTTCCCCTTTCCGGCCTTCGCTTGTTAGTCGCCTAGTTTGATTTCCAAAGGATGTCGATAGACCGCGCGATTGACAGGAAGGGTTTCCTGAGACACCGGCGGAAATGTGACTTTCCCAGTCGCCGCCCATTCAGTACCGCGAATGAACGTCTCTTGAAAGGCGACCCCTTGCATCGACCGATGATCGTGTCCCATCACGGTATGGAAAACCCGTCCCTCACCGTATGCGATCGTCATCAACACCGGTTCGTGGCGCTCGGAACCGCCCTTGGCCAACGCGGTGGCAAGAATCGACATGTTTTCTGCAGGACCACGCAATCGGTCGTAGAGCTCCTCCTTCACTTGAAGGAATTCCTTCGGCAACCCCCGAGTGATGGGATGTTCCTTGTCACGAACAACCACCTTGTAAGTCCAGGACCGGCCGTGAGACCCTCCCTCCCCCTTCGATTGGTCGCGGAAGACCCCACCCTCTTTCCAGTAGACGTAGGGCCCATCCTTCTCGTTCCGACCTCCCCAACCGCCGAGACCAATCATGGCGTTATACTCCTTCCATTCGGGGAAGGAGTTGTCGGCGGCGTGAACAACCACCAAGCTACCGCCCTCTTCAATGTACTTCACGAAAGCCGCCCTCGTCTCCCTCATCCAAGGTTCCCCGTTGTAATTTGATAGAATGACATCGTATTTCGTAAACTCCGGATTGAAATCGGCAACCTCACCCTTCATCACAGTGACACGCTCAACCGTAAATCGGCCGGTGACCTCAAGGGTGTCTATCATCACGGGAGAACATCCCTGCCAGTCATGGTTGTTTTGACCGTCGACCAGCAGCACTTTGATCTTCTCGGGTGGCGTTCCCTTGTCGGCATGGAGCGCTCCGTTCAATGAAAGTCCAAACAAGAGTGTCAGTAGCAGAAACCCGATTTTTCGACGAACCGCCATCACTG
>DEAY01000319.1 GCA_002348345.1 Verrucomicrobia bacterium UBA2970 | reverse complement strand
CCAGCAAGATGTGATCGGTCACCGAGATGTAACCCCAGCGGCGGGCGGCCCCGTCGCCCCTCGTCGGCACCGTGAATTCTCTCACAATCTCACCCGTTTGCGCTTCCAGCTGAAACGTCTTGTCCTCTGCCGCGACAAAAAGGTAATCATCGGTCGCAAACAGATTGCTGCCATCGACGTCCACGCGAGACCGAACAGCGCCTGGAATCTTCTTTTCCCAGAGAAACGTCCCGTTGTAGGCATCGTATCCCATCACCACCTCCATCCCTTGAACGAATAGCCGCCCATGGACCGCCAGAGGACTGGCGGCCCGCGCGTGACGGTCCAACATGAACTCGGATCCGGGCTCGCCGTACCACAAAACGCCCATGGGACCTTTTACCAATTCATCAACACTTGAACCGGTGTTCTCGGCGTTCCCGTAGAGACCATTCCAACTGCCGGCACCTTTGAGCGGGCCCCGCTGGTAGAGGGTCCAGCCGCGCTCCAAATGCCGAAGCGTTCCGTCTTCTGCACTCGGGTCCACTGCATCCATCCATTCTTTCGCGCTGACCGGCCGACCGGTTTGCCCCTTGATCAGGTTCGAAACCAAAACACCGCCTGTCGGTCTCAGGATTCGTGACAACTCGGCCATAAACTTGATTTCCTCGCCTTCCATCACACTGCGTTCGTCCACGATCAAGTTGGCAAAATAATCGGGAAGCTCCGAAAGATCCCACGTCGCCACCATGACCCGTGAGCCATAAATCCCGGCATTGAATAGATTTCGTCGAGCGGTCGCCGCCAACACCGGATCGGGCGCGATTGCGACAATCTTGAGATCGCTTTGGCGTGCCAGTTCGTAGGCCAACAGGCCTTCCCCCGCATTCGCCACCAAACAGAATCCCTGCCGAATACCCGATTCTTCCAGAATCCGGGTGGCGATGCCCTTGATCCGCGTCGACCGCGCCGAATCGGCCCATCGAGCGGAAGCCGCGGGATCCCTGACGACCACCGAAGCATCAACCGGCTGGGAACCGAAACAGTAAATGTGCCCGAGATCGGTAGCCACGAAGAGTCGTGATTCCCCGATCGCCAAACTCAGAGCCAATCCCTCGACCGCGGACTCCCATGTCAGTTGCCCCGTTTCTGAGTCCACCGCGATCACTCGATTTTGACCTGATGCATAGAGGGTGTCTCCGGACAAAGCCATCGTCCAAAGATTGTCCTGTGGGAGTTGCCAGCGGACGGCAATTGTCTTTAAACGTTCGATTTCATCATCGATTGACTGAATCTCTCCACTCAGGCCTGCCAATGTCGCTTGGATCCTTCGAATCTGTTTTTTGTTCTGCGCCAATGCTTCCGCGACATCGTCATTGGTGGCCAGGTCGGATTTGGCTTCCTTCTCCTTGAGGGCATCGTATTGCTTTCGCAAATCCGCCGTTTCCGTGGACAATGCCTTCCGCTTGTCTTGAAGCGATTTGGTATCTTGAATCGCCTGTCGATGAACTTCCCGGTCAATCGCAACAATTCCATTCTCGGTAAGTGTCAACGCCATCTGGGCGGTGAGTACTAAGTCGATCCCTGGGAAATTGGCGAACAGGTCTCCCTCCTTACGAAAACTTTCTTCATCGAAAACGATCTTTGCTGGGTTTCCTTGTTGATTGACCCCGGCAATCAGTTTCCCCTGGTCCAACAAGGCCCACGAGCCTCCCACTTTACCCCCCTGAGAAAGGAACTTTTTGAACGTCCCATCATGCCGATCAAACGCCGCCGGCATGCCGCGACCGGAAGGAACATAGAGTGTGGAGGGGCTCACCAACAGATCCCCTTGCGGAGCCATCCCGCCATACTCAAGGCCCCAAGCCAAATCTCCAGCTGTATCGTTCTTCCAGATTTCATCTCCCGATCGCGCATCCAAGGCGCAGATATACAACCCTTCGTAAGGGAAGACTCCTGCGGCGACGTAGAGTGTCCCCTCGTCGACAATCACTCCGGTGCGGACCGGCCAAAGAGAAACCATCCGGCCGTTTCCGATGATCCGCTCGTCGGCTGGGCTCGGTCGGTATCGCCATTCCAAATCGCCATCGGACGCATTGAGGCAATAAACATAGCCATCATCCGCCCCAAAATAGAGGCGGCCTTCATAAAAATGGGGCGCGAAACGGATCGCGCCATCGGCATAGAAGCGCCAAACCGTTTGCCCGGTGGCGGGGTCCAGCGCTCGCATGACGTGGTCGGACGACGACCCGAAATACATCAGCCCATCGCCGACGACCGGGTGAAATACCCGATCCGTATGCATCCGTGGAGTCTCTTCTCCAGGCAAGGGCCAGGCGGTTTCGGGTGGACGGCCTGCTTGATAGGTCCACTGTAAATGCACCGCGGGCTCGATCGCGATCGCCGACACCGCGCTGCGATTGACGTCGTGACGGTAGGTTGGCCAATCAGTGCCGTCGGCCTGCTGCGGGAAGATCGAGCCTAACAGGATCGAGACAATGGCAGCCAAGGAACCTTGGCCGGGAAGACTTGCTTCGCCAACCGGGCTCGCGCCTGATCGGCGAACGGGAGAGCATCGGAAATGGTGCATGATTTGAGAACGACAGGTTTTCGACATCAAGAGAATGGAAATCGCCCATCAGCATACCCAGTGGGCGTCATTCATCGAGACTTCTTTTAGGCGCCGAAGCAGGAGATTGTTCCGGAGGGCACTAGGTCAGGCACGACAGGAAGCTCCGCCGGAATGGACGGGCAGAAGATCAAGCAAATCAAAGTCCCTCACTCCTTCGAGCCAGATTTCTGGGCGGTTTTAAAAAACACTTTATTTCTATCCCTTAAGCCCTACTGTTCCGCAAACTCCTATGAGAAGAATTCTATCCTTATTGCTTATCAGCCTTGTCGTGCTTAGCAGTAGCACCCTCAAGTCTGCTTCGGTTTCCGGGACTGTTGATTATAGCGGGGGCCAAAAAGGCCCGATTGTCGTTAAGTTGACGAAAACATCGTCAGGCAATCGCTCGCTCAAACTCGATGGCGACGGCGATCATGTAATTGTCAACACGGTAACGGATCTCTCTGGCCCAGAAGTATCGGTTCAATACTGGTTCCGGGGAACGTCTATCCAATCCGCTGTGCGTCAGCAAAATAATGGCTGGATTGTTGCCGGATGGAATAATAAGCACATCATTTCCAATGACGGCGGCATCAACGGGATCTCTGCAGGGAATGCGACAGATGGAAACTGGCACCACCTGGTCCTGACATGGAAACAAGGCGCTCCAAACGGGTTTTCCAGCTATTTGGATGGTCGCTTGGTGGAAAGCAGAGACGCGGCCGACGATCCTATACCGGCTCACAATGCGCCGCTGTATTTTGGAGCCTTTCAGGGTCAGTTTGAGTTTGCTGATGGCGAACTGGATGAGATCGCTGTTTGGGAGCGGGCTTTGACACCGGAAGAAGTGAGTGCGAACTGGTTTCGCAAGCTCTCAGGCGATGAGGAGGGACTGGTTGGTTATTGGGACTTTGATGACGATACGGCGGATGATCGCTCACCCAATGAGCATCATGGGGAGTTCATGGCGGATGCGTTCACAATGGAAGCGGATATTCCCGGGCTCGATGCCTTTTCTACC
>DEAY01000364.1:5662-5985 GCA_002348345.1 Verrucomicrobia bacterium UBA2970 | reverse complement strand
ATTTGCGGTCGTGTTGCGCGGTCGGATCGGTTGACTGGTTTCGAGGTCACCGGGCGGGCCGACCAGGGTTGGTCGTTTTGTTGGTAACGTCGATCGGGGCACCCGGCAAGGCGGGGAAAGAGCGAACGGAAAACATCGGCGGATTCTAACAAGGGGAGTCGCGGTTGGAAAGCGGCTTGGCCAATTCGAAACCCGTTTTTGGGACTTCCTTGGACGGGAGGGGGTCACGACCGTCTCAAACCCACCTCATCCAGGGAGCGGTCTCCAGTCTTTGTTTCCCGGTGCCCCACCGGAGTGCTCCGGGTTGCCTGCCGCAACCCGCT
>DEAY01000364.1:600-5297 GCA_002348345.1 Verrucomicrobia bacterium UBA2970 | reverse complement strand
AAAGTTTTTGGCCCTTTTTGGGGGACCTATTCGTTCCTAAGGGAAAAGCATGAAAACAGCCTCCATTGTGTTTGCTGGCTCGGCCGAATCAACCTCACGCCTTTGGCTGCTCTGTTCGCTGCTCTGTTGCGGCTTGAACCTCGCGTTGGCGCAGATGCCCGTCCATGTGAAGCAAAGCCTGGATCGATTGGTGGGGCGTTGGGAGATCGAGACGCGAATCGGGGAACGTCGGATCATCGAACACGCGACCCTCGAATGGAGCGCCGACGAGACCACCCTCTTTTATCAGGGCGAAGGGGAGAAATTTGCCATCAAGGGGCAAGAGACCCGTTTCTCGGGGGTGTTCGGATGGGACGCCGAGGCGCAAGTGGTTCGGGAGTTTGGGTTCGACAATCAGGGCGGAACCTTCGTCTCCGAGCACCGGATCACGCCGACATCGTGGAGCGATACAACGACCTCGACGGCGGTTTCCGAGGGCAAGGCCGTCTCCGAGGTGTTTCATCGCACTTTTGTGTTTCAATCCGCGGACGAATGGACCTTGGAAGCGAGGGACCGGGTGTTGCAAGGCCAGAAGGGGGTGACCACCCGCTTCAGGAGAATCGCCCACCCGAGTGAGTCGCCGTTTCCCGAGACCACTCCCTGGGAGTGGATGCTGGGCCATTGGACGGTCGAACGGAGCGATGGTTCCAGTGCCAGGATTCACTGGGAAAAACCCAGGCCCGATGCCGAGTTTCTGCTGGGAACCTGGTCGGAATCCGACGGAACCCAATCCACCGAGATCGCAGGATGGGAGCCGGATCGTGGCCACCTCGTCTCCAGTCGCTACGGCGTCGCCGGGTTCTACTCCTCGGTTCGATTCCACGAGGTGAGCCGGCACGAAATGAAGGGTTTGATGCGAGGCCGAAACGCCCAGGGAATCTCCCGGATGGGGTTCCTGCAGCTCAACCGGGTCTCATCCGAGGAATCCCGTTCAACCCTGGTTTTGTCCGACGGCTCGATTCTCACTCAAACCTTTCGCAAGAATCCCTAACGGAGGCCGTTGGCCCCATCGAAAACAAACGATTGCTCGATCCCGAACGATGAACGCTCGAACACTGATCCTCCTGACGACGCTCGCCTTCTCGACGCCCGCCCTCGCGGCGGAGAGCGGAGCGCAACCGTTGAACCCACATCTCAAGCACCATGCTTGGCAACTGGGGACCTGGATGGCCAAGGGTGGCAATGGGAACCACTGGGTGATCAGTTTCGCGACGGCGCTGGATGGGAACGCGATCCTTCTGGACGGCAGGCAGATCGATCCTCGGGGCGCCACCGTCGGGAGCGTGCACGCGGTCCGGAGTTACGATCCCGCTCGGAAGGCGTTGGTGACCCAGTTCAAGGCGGCCGACACCGAGCCGGCATGGCACAACGTCGGCACGATCAAGCCCGGTGTGACCAGTTTTCGACGGACGACCGTGGATGAGGAGGGACAGATTCAGACCCACCTCACCGTTGACAAGGAAATCGACGCGGAGACCTACCACAATTTCGGAGTCACCGTGGATGCCGGGGGAAACGCCACGTCCCGTGATCCCTGGGAGCACCGTAGGGTGACCCGGATCGTCCGGGCCATCGATCACGTCCGCGGGAATGCGGAGGCCTATGTCTTGAACCTGGCCGCCAATCCCTATCAGTTCCGGCCGGAGCAGTGGGCGGCATCCGACCTGGAAATGGTGGTTCCCCTGCTCTCCCACGCCATTCATTCGCATCCGAACAATGCCCGGTTACGCTCCGCCCGGGCAAAGATTCATCTGCTCCTCAACCAGTGGGAACTCGCGGCGAAGGATTATCTGAAGTTTTCCGAACTGGACGAAAAGGGATTCAATGACGGGCACCATGCCAGCCTGACCTGGATGGATGGGGCGGCGGCCCAGGCACAGACCGGCGATATCCCGGCCTACCAGACCTACGTGGCGCGGATGTTGAACCGGTTCGGAGGCTCCTTGAACCTGATGACGGTGGAACGGATTGCGAAATCGGCCCTGTTCTTTGAACCGGCGAAGGTGGATTTGAGAAAGGCCGGGGTCCTGGCGGATCGTTCCTTGAAGTTCGAATGGCCTCACGCCCGATTTGTGAAGGGCCTGGTCGAGTTCAGGTCGGGGCGGTTGGCAAGCGCCGCGGGGTTTGTCGACGAATGTCTCTCCCGGGCTCCCAAGCAGCAACCCTTTCTTTCCATCCAGGCCAATTTCCTGGGGGCCTTGATCGCCAAAGCCCAGGGAAATGAAGGCAAGCGTCAATCCCACCAGGCCAAGGCCGAGCGTAGCATGAAGGACCGGGCCTATGGTTGGTTTCACAACAAGGTCATTTGCGAGGCCCTGCTCAAGGAATCGAAGGGCGGTCGTTAGGTCCTGGAAATGAAACCCACGGGAGACCGGGTCCGATCATCCGGACCTTTGATGATGTGAAAACGGCCGACCCTCCGCGACTGCCTGCTGGCGACGCCCTTGCGCCTCAACCGCGTCCTTCAGGAATCGGAGGAGAATGAAGTCATCGTGTTGAGGCGTCGGGAGGGGTAGGTGGACCCGCCCGACGGACGTCCGAACCAGACCGCCGAACTGAAAATCAAGAGTGATGAATCAAAAACCAAGCGTATTGGGATCGGTCGCGACCGCGATCGCCGTCTATATCGCCGCCTCGGGCGGAGCCATTGCCGCGGAAAACGACGCCACGAAGGGGTATGTCAACTTCGGTTTCTACAAGGTGGATCAGGATCAACGGGCCGCCTACGAGTTGCTGATGACCGAGTTCATTGGGCCCCTGATGCAAAAACGGGTGGATGAAGGCTGTTTGAACGCCTGGATCTTTCGACGGGTTCTTCCGAACTCCTCGGTGTACGGGCAGTTCACCCACATCACCGTGGACGTCATGCCGCCCGGGGAATCGGGTTACTGGGACTGCAATGCCAAATTGCAGGAAGTGTTTCCTGGACTCAGCGGCAAGGTGAGGCGCTACCTTTTCGAAGAGAGAAACCGTCTCAGAGAGGTCGTGCATCGCGTAAGGACCGAGTATGTGGCGGGCTACAACACGCTGCAAAAGGCGCCGCCCATCGCGGTGTTCAATTTGAGCAAGGCGAAGTCAAACCAATACGAGGCCAAGCACCGGGATGGATTCGCTGATTTCTTCAAACAGGGGAGCAACGCGGTTGCCTGGCATGCGATGAAACGGATTGATCCGACCGCATGGGCAACGGAGGAATGGGATTATTTGACGATCGATTGTTTTGAGAACGTGGCCCAGATGGCGAAGCCCGTGTCGTTTTCCCAGGCAGGTCAAAAATACTATCTGGAGAAATACGGTCCGGGTCCCGAACAGCGGGACATTCTATTGCGGGCCGATACCAGACTCGTCTTCGCGACGGAGAATCCAGGGGCGTCGGACGAATGACGGGTTCTGGAGCTTGAGGAAATCCAAACGACGAGGACTGGAAGTGGTGACGAGAAAAACGGGTTTGCGAAGTGCCGGGCGGTTGGCCGTGGGATTGGGGCTTGCCGCGTTGCTTTGGGGCGGGGTTCAAGCCGTTGAGGCGGAGGAGTCCTTGGACAAGGAACTGGCGTCCTTGTCCTGGCAACTGGGGAAATGGAAGTGGTCACAGGTCGAGGGTGAAGCCGACAGTTCGGGAGTGGTTGAAATCCGTTCGGCCCTCAACGGCACGGCGATTCATCACGAGGGTTACGGCACCTCCGGGAGTGACTTCCGCTTCAATGTGAGTGTGGTCTTTGATCCTCAGCGGAGCGTGCCGGTGGCCCGTGGCAGCAATAACCAGGGGGAGGTCTGGGAGGACCTGGTGGGGCTCTTCCAAGGCCGATGCGTGATGAGGCGGACCTACATCAACGCAAAGCCGGTGATCAAAACCGACGGCACCCAATCTGAGGGCACCGGGATCCATACCCCGGATCATCACCCAGACCAAAATCAATGATGACACCTGGAAACACGAGCAGTTGCTGATCCTGCCCTCGGGCAAAGCGGAGAAACGCTTTGTCGCCCGCCTGGAACGGGTGAAGTGACGCCCCGGGCCGGGTTGCCGGTTCGTTGAAAGGAAATAGAAAGAGGATGAAAAGAATGAATGCGATTCTGAGAAACACCACTTTGCTGGCGCTTGCGGGCATGATCCCCTTCCAGTCCCAGCTCAAGGCCGCAGATGCCGAAATCCCTCACGAAACAAGACTGAAGTGGGCGAAGAAGCCCTACAACATCGCCAGGTATTATCACTTCACGGTGGAGAACAAGGAGAACGAGGAGGCCTTTCTCAAACTGTTCCGGGAACGATTGGCGGTGCGTCAGTATCAGGCGGACAACGGCAAGTTTCAGTGGTTCGCCCTCTTCAAGGCGAGGAACAGTGACTATGGCTCCAACTACGTGATTTCGCTGGGGATGGACGCGTTGCGGTTGGGGGGCGTCGGGCAAGCGGGGCAGAAGCCGGATCTGCCGGAGTCATTCTCGCAGAGTCGCTGGGAGGAAACCTGGTCGCAACTGCAGGATGTCCGCACCTATGACGGGGTGACGACCCTCGCATTGAGGGACTTCACGACGTCGGACCCCAACGTGTCCAAGTGGCCGGATGACCCGAGGGATATCGTCTTGACGATCGACTACATGAAGGCCGCACCGGGAAAGAAAACCGTTTACAGAGATATTGAGCAGGAGGTGTTTCAAAA
>DEAY01000364.1:0-254 GCA_002348345.1 Verrucomicrobia bacterium UBA2970 | reverse complement strand
GTGTGGCAGAAGCGACTTGAGATTGATCCGTCCTTTGTGACTTGGCGCTTTCTCGAAGTGATTGGAAATGACGTCCAGACGCTGGAGCCCGACTATGTCACCGTCAACGTCTCGAGATCGGATGTGACCTTGTCCAAGGAACGCTCGGATCAGATCTGGGCGCAAGTGGGGGAGGGGGTCGGAAAGGACCTTGGAAAACGGGGTGTCAAGTCCATGGATGATCTGCGCCGGATGCGGTCGGTGACCTATGATTG
>DEAY01000365.1 GCA_002348345.1 Verrucomicrobia bacterium UBA2970 | reverse complement strand
AAGTGATCGAATCCCGTCGGTTCCGACTTGAGGTGCCATTTGCCGACAACCGCCGTCTGGTAGCCAACGTTCCGCAACAGCTTGGATACCGTCCGCTGAGAGCCGTCGAAGCGATCCCGATTGGTTCGAAACCCGTTCAGGTGGGAGTATTGTCCTGTCAACACCACGGCCCGAGAGGGACCGCAAATTGAATTGGTGACCAAGCACCGTTCGAAGAGCACCCCTTCACGAGCAATCCGATCGAGATGGGGCGTCGGAGCGATCTCGGCCAAGCGACCCCCATAGGCCGAGAGGGCGTTGATCGCGTGGTCATCGGTGAAAAAAAACAGGATATTGGGCCGCCCGGCCTCTACCCGCCCTCCGCCTATGAAGAGGAGCCACCCCAAAACGGCAATGACTCTCAGGATCCTTTGCTTCCTCACTCTGCTCATTTCGACAACGGTCCGACCCGACTTGAATTCGCCGGCGATCCTCCCACCGGCTGCCTCCTGAATACGAGATTCAGTCCGTCCTCACCTCATTCGAATTCACCCAGCCATGGCCCGTCGGAATGATGGGTCGCTCGGACTGAATCCTCGGAATGGTTCCCAGAGGCGTCAATGTCTTCGACCAAGCCTGGTGCCGGGCCGCCATCCGGTTGGCGATGGTGGGATGCTTTGAGATCAAATCAAGCTCTTCCCGGGGATCCTGCCTTAAGTTGAAGAGTTGCCACGCATCCTTTTGGTATTTTCGGTAGAGGCGCCAGTCGCCCCAGCGCACCGCAACCAGGTGTCGACGAACGGCATCGTCGGGCTGATTGTTGAGCCAAAAGAGGAATTCATGAGCGTCCCCCTTTTCTCTGCCTTGAAGGAAGGGAAACAGATCCGTCCCGTCGCAGTGAGCGGGAATGTCATCGCTCACCAGGGACGCGATGGTTGAGTAGAAATCAAAGTTGGCAATCAAGCCGTGATAGGCCTTTCCTTGCGGCAGGACGCCCGGCATCGAAAAGATCGTGGGAACCCGAACCCAGCCTTCCTTTTGAGTCCCCTGTCCTTTTCCCCCTGCATAGGGAGCGGAGGAGCCTCCTTCTCCCGAATTAGCCCCGTTGTCGCTCGAAAAGATCACCAATGTGTTTTCACGCAACCCATGCCGATTCAAGGCCTCGATCAGTTTACCCACTTGATCGTCAACCGAGACAATCGCGCCTGCCAACCGGCGCCGCTTGCCCGTCGCCTGGGTCCGGTCGATCAGATTCCGGGGCACTTCGGTATTGAAGGAGTGCACGGCCTCCGGAGACCAGTAGAGAAAAAAGGGCCGCTCTCGATTGCGATCAACAAACTCCACTACCATATCCCCGTCGTAGTCCGTCAACCACACGGTCTCGCCCGCCTGGTTCACACAAAAATACTTCGAGCGCCCCTTCCTTTTGATGAGCTGCTTCCTCAACTCCTTCGAGGCCGCCTCTAGCGCTTGCTTGGAGTAGTGTTTCTTCGGGGGCGTCCTGGCCACCTGGGTAAAACCGACCTGGAGCGGGCCCTGGGATTTCGAGCCAATATCCCATTTTCCAATCTGCCCGGTCACATAACCCCGGTGTTTCAGGAATTGCGCCAACGTCGGCCGGTCTTCCGGTAACGGAAGACCTCGGGACATCCCGTATTTCCCGAATCGCTGGGCATATTGCCCCATCATCAAACTGCAGCGGCTGGGGCAACAGGGAGGATTGGGAATGTAGGAGGCAGAAAAACAAACCCCCTGCTTGGCCAGTCGATCCAGATGAGGAGTGGGAATATCACGCCCCCCATAAGCTGCCAATTCTCCATAGCCGAGGTCATCGATGTAGACCAATACGACGTTGGGAGACGGCTGTGCCGACATCCTGTCCAGAGACAGTAGCATCAAGAGTAAAAGAACCCAGGGAACAGTCTTCATCCATGTCTGTTTCATCGGCTGCATGGCTTGGTTACGCCTCCGCATCATTCACAGGCAACGGCATTCTGGCAAGCGTTCACCGAGATGCGCTCCATCGACTCGAATGATAAGGAGCATCTTGAAACAGCGGGCACTCTGAATGCACGGGGGAAAAGAATAAGAAAAAGTGGTACGCGAGAGAGGACTTGAACCTCCACGTCCTAGGACACCAGAACCTAAATCTGGCGCGTCTGCCAATTTCGCCACGCCCGCAGCGTTGTGGAGGGATATCATACTTTGAAACGGACTTTTCTCATACCATATTCACTATGAACTTTCTAACTAACTTATTCCTACCATTTCTTGCCCGTCTCGTCATAGGCACTGTCATGCTCACTTCTGGCTGGGTCAACTGCTTTGGACAAATTGAGATTCGCGAAGGCATCGCAAACGACCTCGCTGTGATGGATATTGCAACATACGAGCAGGTCTCAGAAGATGCGACTGGCTACTCAACAGATCCAAACAGGGTTGTTCACACAACAAGGGGTCTCAATCGAATTGTTTGGCTTGTTCATCAAAAGTGGTCAGACATTGGTTCATGGGCAACAATCATCGGCGGATGCGCTGCAGGTGCTCAGTTACTTGCAGGGGTACTACTCATTGTTGGATTGTTTACTCGTTTCGCGGCACTACTTGTCCTCGTGGCAAGTAGTGGTGCGGTATACCTAGTTGCAGTCCATACGCACAGCATGTTCGCAATGAATCCATTTGACTGGCCACTTGATTCACACCGATTCATGCAACTTTTTGCAGGACTCATGCTTTGTGTTCTTTCATTGCAAATCTTTGTAAGTGGAGCTGGTGGCCTATCAATAGATGCGAGGCACCATCGAAGTTCTAGCAATGACGAGAAAAAAGGCGACCCTTAACCGCTTGACGACTTTCTTTTGTACGCTGTAACTCAAGATGAGTCAGTATCAACAAGGTGGCGCATCCAAAGCGATTGCTTGGATTGTTTCGATTGGATTACATGTTGGTTGTGGCGTTGTCGCGTTCTTTTTGACATGGACCATCATTGGGTCAACCGAAGAACCGCCTCATCGTGTCACCCCAACATGGCAAAAACAACCTGTCCATATTGATGCTTCCCTTCCAAATGTGCAGGAAGTCTCAATGGACATAACAATTGAAGTTCCAAGGATTCAAGAGATTATTCAATCGCCCGTAAAAGACGGATATCAAGTCCTCGAACGAATCCAAAACCAAGTCGAGCTGCCAGAGTTTGTGAAGCGAAAGCCAAACGAAGAAGCAAAGTTTATGGGTCTTGATGCGGCATCAGCAAAGTCACTCGTGTACGT
>DEAY01000296.1 GCA_002348345.1 Verrucomicrobia bacterium UBA2970 | reverse complement strand
CACATCGGTGATGGTGAGGGATACCTCGGCCATGCCGATGGCCTTGCGTTTGTCCGTCCCGTTGAAGATGACATCGGCCATTTCCCCACCCCGGAGCGCTTTGGCGGATTGTTCTCCGAGTACCCAGCGGATGGCATCCGCGACGTTGGATTTTCCGCAACCGTTGGGACCGACAATAGCCGTGATTCCAGGTTCGAAATCGAGTGATGTCCGGTCTGCAAATGACTTAAAACCTAAGACCGTAAGGTTTTTGAGATGCATTCGGGGTGAACCTGTCAGGAATGGACGGACAGGTAAAGGGAAAACCTCTGGAGACCCGCTGACCCGGTTGACTCAAAAAGAATGACGCCGGCAACAGAGAGGAATCCAGATGAGTCGGTGGCTCGTGGAAGCGCTCCTTGCAGCGCGATGCGGACGACGCTCTGTGGCTTGTCAGTTGCGAGGATCTAGGCATGCTGGTCCTATGAAGGTAGAGTTTTTGGGAGCCATTCGGACGACGACCGGTTCGATGTACCGACTTGAGGTGGGAGGGCGTTCTTTGTTGCTGGAGTGTGGTCTCTTCCAGGGGCGTCGAGAGGAGTCGATGGAACGCAATCGGAAATTTCCCTTCGATCCTTCTCAACTGGACTGCGTCATCCTATCGCATGCCCATATCGATCATTGCGGGAATCTGCCTAATCTCCGGCGGAGTGGATTCGAGGGAAACGTCTACAGCACCTTTGCGACCCGGGATTTAGCTAGCATCATGTTGGCCGATTCGGCTCATATTCAGGAATATGACGCCAAGTATGTGAGTCGGCGACGGGGGAAGAAGGGGCTTCCGCCCGTTGAGCCCCTCTACAGTCTCCGTGATGCGGAACGAGTGATTCGGCAGTTCGTTGCCCTCGATTATGACCGGCCCATCCCTGTGATGGAGGGGGTGACCCTGACCTTTCGCGATGCCGGGCACATTCTGGGATCGGCCCAGGTGATCTTGGATATCCAGGAAGAAGGGCGCCAGTTTCGATACCTCTTCACGGGGGACATCGGGCGGGGAGGCCACGATATTCTGCGGGATCCTCAACCGGTGGAGGGCGTTGATTTCCTGCAAATCGAAAGCACCTATGGCAATCGGCTCCATGATGACCGGGGCGATTCAAAGGAGTCGATGGCTCAAGCGGTGAGAGAGGCGGTCGAACGATCCGGAAAGGTGATCATCCCGGCCTTTTCGGTGGGGCGAACCCAATTGGTTGTCTATACCCTCCACCAGTTGACCTTGGAGGGCAAGATTCCGGCGGTGCCGATCTTCGTGGACAGTCCCTTGAGCGTGAACGCGACGGAGGTGTTTCGATTGCACCCGGAATGCTTTAATCAGGAGATCTACACGTTTCTGCAAGAGACGGCCAATCCCTTTGGAATGGAAAACCTCACCTATATTCGGCATGTCAAGCGATCCAAGGAACTCAATGAGATGGCCGGTCCGGCCATCATCATCTCATCCTCGGGGATGTGCGAGGCGGGGCGCGTCCGTCATCACCTGGCGAATTATATTGGCGATTCCAAGAATCTGGTGTTGTTCGTGGGTTACTGTGCTCAAAACACCCTGGGGTCTCGGATCGTGTCGGGCGATTCGCCCGTCCGAATCTTTGGCGAGCCCTTTGAGGTGAAGGCGAAGGTCAAATCGATTGATGCCTTTTCCGGCCATGCCGATCGGGATGAATTGTTGGCCTACTTTCGAAAGTTGACCGGTGAGATCAAGCGCGTGACGGTCGTTCATGGCGAGGAGGATCAGTCGCTGAGTTTTGCCGAGGCGCTGCGCCGGGAAGCGCCGGGGGCGGACGTGATTGTTCCCGAACTCGGGCAGGGGATCGACTTTTAGGCCCAGGGACCGATGTTGCGGTTTCCATTGCGTCCCCCGGGGCATTGAGGCAGCTTCGCTAGCAGGTTCTTGATGGAACGGGGCGTTTCAAAATCGAAATCGGAAGTAACGGTGACCTCGGCCTTTGGGCTGTCCCTAGTCCTTCACTTGGTGCTTTTCCTGGCGCTCGAGGGGTTCGGGCGTCTCGGTTGGCTGCGAGAGAGCGCCTTGAGCGAAGCCGTCGCCGCTCAGTTGGCGGAAGAGGCCGAGCGGTCGGAGCCTGTCGAGTTCGAGTTTCAGATTGAACCGGAGATCATGCCCACGCAATACGTGGATGCGGATCCCTCCCAGGCTTCCGAGGAAGAGCCGGAATCGACCCCTTATTATGCGGTCGTCAACGCCGTGGCGGGAGATGATGATCCCGAGGACACGCAGGAGGTTCCCAAGATCGATGGATCACAGGACAAGGTGTTGAAGACCATGGACACGCCGGTCATGCCGGCGGCGAATCAGGTGGAGGCCGTGCCGGTTATGGAAGAGTCCCTTTCCGAGGAATCGACTGAGGAATCGATTGAGGAGGCGAGCGAAGCCATCGAGATGTTATCTCCCTCCGTCAATGAGGAAGGAGCGACGGAGGGGGAAGGAGAGGATGAGCAGGAGGTAATCGAAGGGGAAAGTGAAGCTCGGCCGGAGGAGCCGGCCATGATCCGCCCCAGCCGTCGTGGATTGGAGGAGATCGAATTGGAGGATTCCGTCCCGGATCCCCCCCCCGCGCCACCCCGAGTTCGCCCTCGAACGTTGGCGGAGGCTCGCAGACAGGCGGGGCTCATGGGGGAAAAGATGAAGCAGGACGGGGGAGTGAAGCCGTTTCGGCTTCAGTCGACGCCTAATTTGTTGGCGACTCCCTTTGGCGACTACGATTCGCGGGTGATTCAAGCGATTCAGCAGCGCTGGTTTGATATCTTGGCTTCCATGCCAACGGCTCGAAATGCGCGCGGTCGAGTGGTTTTGAAATTCAGAATGCATGATGATGGCCGGGTGACCGACTTGGAAGTTGTCGAGGATTCGGTCGGGGTCATTCAGTCGCTCGTCTGTCAGAAGGCGGTCAGCGAACCGGCTCCCTTTGGCCGGTGGCCGGATGAGATGCGTCGAATGATTGGACGCCGCCATCGGGAGGTCCGCTTCAGTTTTTTCTACAACTAGGATGGCTTGAAGTGGAGGTAGGCATCCCGATGGACCGTCATCGTTGAGGGTGCCGTCAGCCTGCCCAATGCCCGCCCCGCGTCCTTCATACAGGTCTCTTGGTGCGGGGCGATATCATGGCAGATGAAGGGATGAAGCGGCTGGGAGATGCCCATTGGACAAATGGAATCGCTTCGTTCAAGATCTGGCTGCTTTCGGGGCGGGCGTGATTCGGATCGGCTCCGTCATTAGCGGATCGGGTCGTTCGTCCAGATCGAACGATGGGCAGAAGCAAGAATTCGGAAGCAATTCTGCAAGGTTTGAATTGTAAGTTATTGGAATCAAGTGAGTTGCGGGTCATAGAGTGGGCCGCCCGTTGCGAGGAGCCGAGTGGTTCTCTTCGCGATTTGCCTTATGGTCGAGTTTATTAAGTCTGGAGGGCCGTTCATGTGGCTCCTGTTGGCCGCCTCAGTGACCTCTCTTGCCATTGTGCTTGAACGGGCCTTTGCCCTTCGGTGGCGCCGGAATATTCCCCCCGCTCTGGCGGCGGCGGCGGAATCCTGCGCCTCGGGTGAAGACCTCAACCAGTTGCGGCGGGTCTGTCAGGGGAACGTTTCACCGCTCTCCCGATTGATTCTTTTGGTGCTGGATCGACTCCATTGGACCAAGGCAGAGAATGTGGACGCCTTGCAAACCCGGGCGCGGAAAGAAGTCGTGGGATTGGAGCGAGGCCTGGTTATCATTGAGGTGATCGTGAGCTCGGCGCCCCTGTTGGGTTTGGTCGGAACGCTGCATGGGTTGATCACCTTGTTTGGTGATTTTGGCGAGGCCAGCCTGGGGAATAACGCGGCCTTGGCCAAGGGGATCTCCATTGCGCTCAATACCACATTGACCGGCCTTTTGATTGCCATTCCCTCGTCGATTGCCTGGAGTTACTTTTCAAAGAAGGTTGAGAGCCTCGCGATTGAAATGGAATCGATCTGCGATCTCGTGCTTCAACAACACTACGCTCCGGAACCGCCGTCGGACCCCGAGCATCAATACCGGGTGAACTAGGATGAGATTCTCGGAACGCAGGACGAGAAAGCCTCCGGCGATCATCATTATCTCGCTGATCGACATTCTCATCGTGTTACTCATTTTTCTCATGGTGACGACCACGTTCCGTGAGACCCCGGCCCTCAGCCTGACCCTGCCAACCTCGAAGAGCGCGGGCGTGACGGGTGAGACGTCCCAGAAGTTTGTCGTCACCATTACCGAGAATGAGCGCCAGGTTTATTTGGGAGACCGGTCGATCCCCATCGAGTCGCTGGGCCAGGCTTTGGAAGTGCTGGCGGAAGAGAATCCTGATCTCGAGTTGAGCATTCGCCCGGATGAGGCTTCGCCTGTGGGGATGTTGGTCGAGGTGATCGATGCGGCCAAAGCGGCTGAAATCACGAACTTCAAACTACGCACGAAACGGGAGACCGGAGAGTAGTCGTTGAGACAAGGAGCAATGAAACGATGAACAAGCAGACACTTCTTATTGGAGGGGCAGTTTTATCTGTCCTTTTGGTCTTCGTCATCTTTACCGATTCCGGGGGAAATGAATCGGTTGAGGCCTCCAAAGAGAAGAACATTGGCGCGCCTGCCAGCTTGCCGCCCTATCCGGTTCCCAACGGCTACGCCCTCCTCCTTCAGGCTGCCGACCACACCAAGGCGTTGGAGGTTCCGGTGGGGGAACTGAGTCGCGCTGCCATGGAGGTTTACTTGTCCTCCCACCAGGAAGCCCTTCGAATCGTGGGGGAGGCGTTTGAATTCAACTCAAGGGTGATTCTCGAGGGGGAGGGGGTGACTCCCGAGTTTCGGCGACAGAATGCTCAGGATCTCGGGCGATTGGCGGATCTCTTGTGGATCCAAAGCCGGAGGGCGGAGTCTTTGGTCAAGATGGAGCAGGCCGCGCAAGCGGCTCTCGGGCTCATTCGGCTGGGTCTGATGGTGTCGGAGGGAGGACAGGGGGAAGACCTCCAATCGGGATTATCCTTCCAGGACCGGGGTTTGGATCGGTTACAGTCGCTTCAGCGTCGCCTCCAACGGGATTCGGTGGTGGCAATGGGAGCGGGCCTGCGTGAAATGGACCGGGAGCGACCGAGTGTCGAGGCGCTCCGAACGTGGTTGGGAACGCTGCGGGCATTGGGGATGGAAACCGAGGAATCGAATTGGGACACACTCCTTGCCGCATGGACCGATCAGCTTCGGCGACTCCGCATCACTGACCTCCGCTACCGTCTGCGGGCCTTCGAGATGGCCAAAGGGACGCTTCCGGAATCCTTGGAGGCTCTCGGCTCGGAAGGCGTTCCCGAGATCCCAATCGATCCTGCCACGGGGGCCGTCTTCACGCTTGAGGCAGTGATCGAGGACGCTTCCCAAGTGGTCCGCTAGATCGCTTGCGGGGTTCGCCGTGGGA
>DEAY01000028.1 GCA_002348345.1 Verrucomicrobia bacterium UBA2970 | reverse complement strand
AACGAAGCCGGGGTCGGTGAATCAACCTCTGGGGGGTGGCGTTGGTCCGCGCAACCTGATCTGGCGGCGGACGTCCAATTCGCTATTAAGATGGCTCGCGGGGTCAGCGGCGAGGCGGCGTTTATCGGCCTGCCGGTCAGTGCTCGTGCGAACGAACGGTAAGGAGAATGATGGGTGCTTGGCGGAATCATTTTTCTCTTGTGGTCGGAGTATCGACCTTTCTTCTGGCGGGGCTCGAAGTGGCAGGGGCCAGCCTGGGTGCCATCAAGGAGAGGCAGCAGGCTCGGTTGACCGAAGCGGTCGAGCGACTGAATGTTCAGCGGCAAGCGATTCAAGCGGCCCAGCTACCTCTGGCGGAAGGGCTGCGGACGCTTCGCGCCAAGGCGGTTGAATTGAAGGAGCAATTACGGGAACGCCGGCGTCTCCGCGATACAGCCAGCCTTAGTTTGGAGGCGTTGGCTTCTGAGGTGACGGATCGACGCCGGGAGTTGGACTATGTGACGGGAGATTTGCTGGGTGAGTTCATGGCGGCCTTCAAGTCGGCCCTGTCACCGGCGGAGTTGCCGACCTACGGAGAGACCCTTCGGCAGCACGATTTACTTTTGGAAAAATCGGAGGGACCTGAAACCGATTCGCTCGACGCCTCGCTCCGGGTTTTGGAGGAGGCGAGGCGTCGCCTCGAGGCCCTGGTGGGCGGCAAAATGTATGGGGGCCAAGCCCTGGGGCCGGATGGTCGGCTGGTCGAGGGACAATTTCTTCAAGTGGGACCACTCCTTTATTTTTCGGGTTCGTCCGATCAGACGGTCGGTTGGGTTGAGGAAACGACCTCGCTTCAAGCCCGGGTCAGACCGCTGGCACCCGGCCAGAATCAGGCGGTGCGTGAGGTGCTTCAAGAGGGGAACGGGTTGTTGCCGGTTGACCCCACTCTGGGGGATGCGTTGGCGTTCACCGAGACGAGGGAGGGTTGGCGGGCCCATCTCGAAAAAGGCGGGGTATGGGTTGTTCCGATTCTCCTGTTTGCCGCCCTTGCTCTTTGTGTCTCGGCCTACAAGTTTGTTCAAATCTTCTCGATTCGCGCCCCCCGCCCGATGGTGGTCCATGAAATTGTGAAAACGCTGCGCCAGGGCAATCAGGCTGAAGCCTTGGCGTTGGCCTCGAGCCTGCCCCAGCCAGCGGCGGGAATGTTGACCGCAGGCGTGGAGCATGCAGCCGAGTCGATTGACCTCGTGGAAGAGGTGATGTTCGAGTCCATCCTCGGGACCCAGCCTAAACTGGAGCGCTTCCTGAATGTCATCGCCGTGACGGCCGCGACCGCACCGCTCTTGGGTTTGTTGGGGACCGTGACCGGGATTATTCGAACCTTTCGGTTGATGGAAGTTTTTGGCGCGGGGGACCCCAAACGATTGATTTCGGGAATCTCGGAGGCCCTGATCACGACCGAACTGGGGCTTGTTCTGGCCATTCCGTCGCTGATTGCCCATGCCATCCTATCCCGTCGAGTTGCTGGGGTATTGGCGCAAATGGAGAAACTCTCGGTGGCGATGGTCAATGGGCTGTCTCGTCGAGAGATGAACGGTCCGCCGCCAGGGGCGTCGGGAAGGCAGGAGGTGGAGGGTGGCTGATAGCGGGATGCTCTTTCAGGTGGCGCGGGCTTGGACGAGTGGGGGGTGGCTGATGCTCCCCTTGTTCGTTCTGGCGGTCTTTGTCTACTACACCGCCTTCGAACTCTGGATTCGATTGGAAGCCCATTTCCTGGTGCGAAAGAATGTCCACCAAATGTCGGATCGTGAAATTGCCATTCACTTGGATTCCAACGAGGTGCCCATTCGGCGGGTCCTGGCCGGCGACGCCAGAACGGTGGAGGAAGTCAAACGGCATTTCGGGGAAGTGGGCGGTGAATATCTGCCGGTCATCAATCGGAGGATCCGGTTTCTGGGCGTCATGGTCACCCTCGGCCCGTTGATGGGCTTGTTGGGGACGGTGACGGGGATGCTGTCGACCTTTCAGGGGCTGGCCATCGGGCAAGGCCAGAAGTTCCAGAACATGGTTCAAGGGATTTCCGAAGCCCTCATCACCACCCAGACGGGGCTGATCATTTCCATTCCCGCGATGGCCATTCTCTCGGTGATCATTCAGCGGAGGAATCGGTTGAGGCGATCGATTGCCCGATTGGAACGCTATAATACGTATTTGGTGTTGCGACTCGGTTGTCCGGTGCCGAGGTGAAAATGAGTGTGATTGGGATCGGTTGATCGGAAAAGGATTGGGTTAATGAAGGATCGCCGGATGGTGTTTACAGAGCGGAGCCAAACGAGTGAGATCAACGTATCGCCGTTGATCGATATCGTGTTTATTCTGCTGATTTTCTTCATTGTGACGACGGTCTTTGTCGATGAAACGGGGGTCGAGGTTCAGCGTCCCCAAGCGGCGTCGGCAAGTCAACTGGAGAGGAATTCGATCTTAATCGCGATCACAGCCGAGGGGCGGGTGGTTTATGGGGGGGAGGAAATCGGGGTGAGAGGGGTGAGGGGAGTCGTCGAGCGTCTCTTGAGGCAGGATGACATGCCGGTGATCGTTCAAGCGGATCGGAAAGCCCCGGTTGATCTGTATGCGCAGGTTCATGATGAGGCGGCGCTCGCCGGAGCCAAACAAATCAATCTTGCAACGCGAAACTGATGGACGAAGCCCTGCCACAACAACGGTGGGCTTGGGCCAAAATCTTGGCCCTGGCGGCAGCCTTTTTGGTGACGGGAGTGCTCTTTCTATTGGTTCCCTTCACCCAGGTCCTGGGGGAGTTGGACGATGAAATGGTGACCTATCGGAAAACCCGAATCGTGCCGCCACCACCGCCGTTCACCCCTCCTCCAGAGGAAATTGAGCGGGTGGTTCGGGAGGATCCCCCCCCGCCCCAACTCAAACGCCAGCGGGTCGAGGCCCCGGTGAAACGGCTTTCGTTGTCGTTGACCCCCGGACTGGGAGTGTCGTTAGCGATGGGGGTGCCCAGTATCGAGGGAATGGGGATGATGGATTTGGTGGCTGACATTGAACGAATCTTCAACTTCGACGAATTGGCCAAGGTTCCCACCTTGCTGAATGCGGAAATGATCCGGGCGGACTTTCCACGCGAGCTAGCTCGCCGAGGCGTTCGTGAGGCCAAGGCCGTGGTCGAGATTCTAATAGACCAAAGGGGTCGAGTGAAGGTGGACCGGGTCTTGTCGATTTCCAATGATCATCCCCGCCTCCGGGAGGCGGCCCGTCGGGCGGCATCCCAGGCACGCTTTTCCATTACCCGGATCGAGGGGCGAGCGGTGAGCGTTCGGGGTCGCTTGCCAATCTCTCTGCGAGCTTCAAGATGATGCGTGCCGTATTCCAGTTTGTCGTTCTTTCGCTTTGCTTGACCAGGGCCGCTGTTGCCTGGGGAGCCGCCTTCGCGCTGACCGACTCGGATCCTGACAGTCCGGAGTTTCGGCGTCGGTTCATGGCGAGTTACGGGGTCAATGAGGCGATCGAACCAAAGCTCACGCCTGCGGATCGTCCTCTGCAAGAGGCAATCATTCCACACATTCGGGACAACCCTCGCAAGGCCATTGAGTTCATCGAGAAGGCATTGGGTCCCAAAACGAATCCGGCGTTTTACAGTATTCTGGGGAATCTTTACTACCAGGTGAACGAGTTCGGAATGGCGGAACGAGCCTTGCGACAGGCCATTGGGGCCTTTCCCTCGTTGCGGCGGGCCTGGCGAACCCTGGCCCTGACCTATGTTCAGCGCTCGAGCTTTCAAGAAGCCGTCATCCCGCTGCTGAAGGTGATCGAACTGGGGGGAGGGGATGCACAGTCCTATGGCTTGCTGGCCTACAGCTATCTCAATCTTGAGAAGTACGAGGCGTCCTTGTCGGCATACAGGATGGCCCGCCTGTTCAAGCCCGACAGCGTGGATTTTCGGCGAGGACAAGCCCGGTGCCTTCAAGAGACGGGGCAATACCGTCTGGCGGTGGCTCTCCTTGATGAACTTCTTGAAGAGCGTCCTGAGATTCTGGATTTCTGGTTGGCCCAAGCGAATGCCTTTCTCGAGTTAGATCAACCCAACGACGCCATCGCGAACCTTCAGATTGTGGCCGATGCCGGGATGGCGTCCTGGGAGAGTCGTATTCTGTTGGGGGACCTGTTGCTCAACCGTGGATTGGAGTCGTTGGCTTTGAAAACCTACATGAGTGCGTTTCGGGAACAGGGACCGCGTCGTGAAGCCGACGCATTACACCCGCTCAAGCAGTTGGTGGCCAGTGGCTTGTATCCCGAGGCCCGAAGCTATTTGAATTTGATTCGACCGACGATTCCTGAGGGCTTGAACGATGGTTCCAGGCGGGTTCTCAGTCTAGCGGAAGCGAGAATCGAGATGTCGGTTGGTGATCCTCAAAAAGCCCTAGATTGGTTGGGCCAATTGTTGGAGGAGGATCCTTTGGATGGGGAGAGCCTGTTGATGCTGGGGCAGTATTATCGGACCCGGAAAGAATTTGGTCAGGCGGAGTTTTATTTCGAACGTTTGCTTTCCCTGCGCGATTTCGCGGCTCGGGGCCACGTCGAACTAGGGCGATTGGAGGTTGACCAAGGGAGACTGAGGGAGGCGCTGATCACGCTTCGAAAGGCCCAAGCGCTGGATCCGGACCCCAATGTTCGGGAATACATGGAAGCGATCGAGGCGGCACTTAAGACGGGTCCGTAAAAGCGCCGATGGTCGACGGGTTGGCCCTGGATGCCAGCGGGGTTTTCAAGCAACGATGTTTCGAAATAAAATAATCAACAAAATTTCCTTGAAATTGAGACTCAATCTCATCAAATATAACACCGTTTTCGAGACTGAGTCTCAATCGCATACTGGAAACTGAATCAATCACGAGAAGGATAGGCGGAATTAATGATTAGAAGGATAGGAATTCGGAACG
>DEAY01000275.1 GCA_002348345.1 Verrucomicrobia bacterium UBA2970 | reverse complement strand
CGGCGCAGTTGGTTCTGATCGCCGCTCTGCACCGTTCGATTGAGTTGTTGGCCGGTGATTCCGAGAATGTAGTTTGCCGCACGGCTATGGCAAACCGCGCATTCGGCACGACTGGGAACCGTCCATTGGCGGGGGGAGGCAGCAGCGTTGGTGATGGTGGTGGTGAAGCCTTCGGAGGAAACGAGGTCAGCATCGGAGCCGTCTTCTCGCCAGTAGTAGGAATAGCCGTTCCACTCGTTCTGCTGTCGAAGGAGGATGCGCGTTTCGATCGGGCGGGGTTGCCCGGTCGAATCGGGAAGCGTCAATGTCTGAACCAGTGCCGTTTGATTGGGGAATCCCCAAGGGGATTGACTGGCGTATTGGATTTCGGATTGGGGGGGGAGCGCCATCCAGTGCGAGGCGCTCGCGCCATCGTTCCAACCGTGAGCGTTGATCTGATAGGGGATCACGCCTGGTCGTCCTTTGAGTGGGGCGTCGAGCGGCGATTCAAAGAGCCCGGTTTCGCTCAGGCGTCGGGGCCAGTTCCCCGACCGATCGGGTGCGTTGTTGCGTGCGAGTCGATAGAGTTTGTGCCCGGCATGATCGACGATGATGAGGTCGCCATTGCGCAAGCCCCGGAAGGCCGCGATGGCCAGCGTGGTGTCGGCGAGTTCACGATGCCAAAGCAACTGGTTTCCGTCGTGCCTGGCGCCCCAGATCCGGCCGGTTGAATAGTCTCCGTAGAGGTAGGCCGCCGAGAGATCGGTCCACTTTTCTCCTCGATAGACGATGCCGCCGGTCAGAGAACGAAAGGCAGAATGAGGTTGTTCAAGGGTTGGTTTGACGTGTGGCGTGGGACCTAGTTTTCGGTTGGAGTAGAAGGGATGACTTCCCTCGTAAACACTCCAACCATAGTTCTCTCCCGGGCCAATGAGATGGGCGGTTTCCCATAGGTCTTGCCCGTTGTTGCCAACCCAAACCTGCCCGCTGACCGGGTCGATTCCCATTCGCCAGGGGTTTCGGAGGCCGTAGGCCCAGATCTCGGGGCGTGCCCCAATGGTGTTCAAGAAGGGGTTATCAGGTGGCGTTTGGTAGGGTTGAGCTTGAGTGGCCTCCGAGACATCAATCCGAAGGACGGCTCCGAGTAAGTCGTCCAAGGTCTGTCCTGAATTCCACGTGTCCGAATCGCTGGTGCCATCGCCGGTGGTGAGGTAGAGCATGCCGTCTGGTCCGAAAGCAAGATCGCCGCCGTCGTGTCCTGCGGAGCGCCATTCCAGAATGATCAATTCGGAATCGGGATCGAGCGTCGGTTCGGGCGATGATTGAAACCGAAAACGGGAGATACGATTGCCCCGGGGGTCGTGCCCTGTCGGCCCGTTCTGGAAAAGGTAGACGAACTGATTCTCAGCGAAGTCGGGGTCAAAGGTGAGGGCATAGAGCATCCAATCCGGGGCGCTGTAAATCGGTTTTGTTTCCCGGGCGGCGTCATGATTCTCGAGCCTGACAATCAGCGGTCCTGAGGGTTCACCCTTTTGTTGGATCACCCAGAGATGTTCTGACCCAGGTTCCTCAATCACATAGATAGGAGATCGCCATTCAATGTGGGGAAACGCCTCTTCGACGGTATAAGGAAGCGGGGGCGTTGGGCTGCCGATGAGTCGGGAATCCGTCCAGCCCGACCATCCGGTCGATTGGGCGAGGAGGAGCGGTATGGTCTCGCAAAGCAGCAGGAACGACAGAAACAACACTCCCGACCCCTTGCCGCATGAGGCGAGTCGGGGACAGAAAGACCGCGAATCAGGAAGCTGGATCAGTCCACCCATGAATTGACGACGAGGTTACTTTCCTGGACGGATTGCTGGAGCGGTCCACTCCCGGTGCCAGGTCAACTGCCAGAGCCGCTCTAACTTGACGGTTTCGACGTGTTGATCGGCAAAGGCAATATTGATGGCCCCGGGAAGTGTCTGCTTGGGGTCAAAATTGGTGACCGCCGCCTTGCGCCCAGCGGCGTGACGGGGGATGGTGAATCTGACCATGCCGCCTTGGAACTTGTCTCCGTCAAAGAGATTACGGGCCGGTCGGTCGTTTTCTCTAGGCCAACCGTCGACCCAGACGGAGTCGGCGAAGAAAGGTGTCAGAGAAGGGGTTCGGATGGCGGCCTCGGAATTAAAGAGGAGTTGGGTGTCCCCAAAGGGGCTTTTGGTATAGAGGTAACCGTTGAGCGCATAGCTTCCTTGGAATTCGTCTGAGCTGTCGGCGACCAGCCAGGCTCGGGTGGTGGTGCCATGGCCCGCTCGATCCTTGCGGAGAGCCGCGGGTGAACGGACGGGGGCGGTGGGACAAAAGCGCACTTCGTCGATGGCCTCATACTGCTCCAAGAGCTGCTGCATCCAGAGGTAGGGCCAAGACTCGTAGTGAACCGGCTTTCCGGTATCGGTGAGATACATGTAGTTGGAGAGGCTGATCTGCTTCAGGTTGCTCACACACTTGATCGCATGGGCCTTCTGTTTTGCCTTGCCGAGGGCAGGAAGCAGCATGCCGGCCAGGATGGCGATGATGGCAATCACCACGAGTAACTCGATCAACGTGAAGGCAGTGGTTTGCTTGGAGGAGAGCGTGCTGGGGTTCATTGGATCTCACTGAGACGTTAGAGGGAGGCGATCGGTGAGATCAAGGTTAGAGTCTCATGAAACTCCAGCTCGCCGGAGCGTTTTATGATTGGCTTGACCGGACCGCGGGTGCTGTGAGGGGGAAAACGGGGATGATAACACCGTTGGCTCGGGGCGGGAGGCTCCTAGGGTGAGGGGCAACAAAAAAGCCCTCCCGTCGAATCGACCGGGAGGGCGTCAGAGTCAGATTAAGAAATGAGCTTAAACCAGGATCGATTGGCCCGGAACCGGCCGCGGGTAGATTCCATCCGGTCCCGGATAGTTCGGGGCCGGGGCATCCCATTCAAAGGATTTCGGCATGATCGACACCTCTGAATTGATCGCCTTATCCCACTCGACCTCTTTTCCTGAATAAGTGGCCATCCGGCCCAGGATCGACGTCATCGTGCTCTTGGCCCCGTACTCGGCCTCATTGTATGGCTCGTTGTTCCGAATCGCGTGGAAGAGATCATCGTGTTCTTGTTGATAGGGATTCTTGCCTCGGCCCCGGAACTTCCATGGATTTTCGCCCCGGATCATGTGGCTGGGATTGATCTGGGCGCTTCCCTTGCTCCCGTGGGCATGCTCCGAGACACTGTTCCAACAGCCCACCTGGTGCCGGCATTGGCTATACATCCGGGAGCCGTCTTCATACAGGAACTCGACACAGTGGTGATCAAAGATTTCGCCATAGTCGGGACCCACCCGGACTTCCGCCCCGCCCATCCCGTTGGCCTTGACCGGATAGGCACCTTTGAGCCAGTTGATGACGTCAAGGTTGTGAATATGCTGCTCGGTGATGTGATCGCCGCAGATCCAGTTGAAATAATACCAGTTGCGCATTTGGTATTCCATCTCGGTGAGCTTTCGGCCGTACTTCTGTTCGAGATCGGCCCGCTTCCGGACCCAAGGAGTATTGCCGTTCCAGTAGGCGCGCATGGTGATGATATCACCGATGGCACCGTCCTGCAGGCGCTTAATGGTTTCGATGTAGCCGGCTTGGTGATGGCGTTGTAGGCCGACCCCGACCTTGAGATTCTTCTCTTTGGCGACCTTGGCGGCGGCGAGAACCTGCCGAATCCCGGCGGGATCGGTGGCCACCGGTTTCTCCATGAACACGTGCTTCCCTTGCCGAATGGCTTCCTCGAAATGGATGGGGCGAAACCCGGGGGGCGTGGTCAGGAGGACGACGTCGGCGACTTCTGCAGCTTGCTTGTAGGCATCGAAGCCGACGAACTTCTGCTCCTCCGGCACCGTGACACGCTCGGGTTGCTCTTTCTTGAGAATGTCATGGCTTCGGTCGAGTTGGTCCCGGAAGGCGTCCGCCATCGCCACCAGTTTGATGGGGCCTTGATCGTAAGTCTTCAGGGCCTGGGAGGCGGCTCCCGTTCCTCGGCCTCCACATCCAATGAGTGCCACCTTCACTTCGTCATGGTGATCGGCGAAGACCCCTTGAGGCACAGCCAAGGAGCTCAAAACGCTGCCGCCGACGACGGCGGTGGAGGTGGAGTGCAGGAATTTTCGTCGACTGACCGATTCCTCGTTCGGTTGACTGTTTTTCTTCTCGTTCATGTCATTTATTCTGATTAAAGATCCTCGAATGGTGCCGGCTGGTCGGGTCAGTGGCGCGGGTGAACCCCTCCCCAAAACGCCTTTGGTCCAGCAAGCAATGCATGGTAACCCCGGAAGGCTAATCCCTTTCGACCCCGTTTGTCCAATACTTGATGAGGTCGACAGGAGGGGCGACCTCAAGGGGGCGCACGACCCGGAATCCCAGGAACTGGGCGTCTGTCAGGTACCAAATACTCTTTGGAAGTTGGGGGTCTTGCGCCTTCCAGGACGCATCCGAGCCTCGCCTCGTGGCACTCCTGAGGCGCTCTGGAAAATCATCCCATGAACCGCCACGGGCGCTATGAGGATAGGGAGTAGCCGATTGGATCCATGGATCGACGAGCGTCCCGGCGTTCTGATGAGTTGCGTAGGTCTCGGCGGAGTATTGGTCGAGAACCCATTCGGTGACATTCCCGTGCATATCATGGAGACCCCACGGGTTGGGTTTCTTTTTGCCGACCTTCTGGTATTTGAAGTCGCTGTTGTCGGCATGCCAGGCGTGGTCGTCCAGCGGGGCAAGGCCATCCCCCCAAGAATAGGCGGTGGTCGTTCCGGCCCGGCAGGCGTACTCCCACTCGGCTTCGGTGGGG
>DEAY01000270.1:6914-9667 GCA_002348345.1 Verrucomicrobia bacterium UBA2970 | reverse complement strand
GGGGTTGGCTGGTCCAGACCTGTCTCAGATCGGGAAAACACTGACCAGGGATCAACTGGTGGAGGCGCTTCTCGAGCCCGGTAAGCGGATCGCGCCGGGATATGGCCGTTCGACGATTGATCTGAAGAATGGCGACGTGGTGACCGGGGTGATTCTTCGGGAGGACGGGGAGGATCTCACGTTGTTGATTCAGGAGGGGATGGAACTTGTCGTGGCCAAGGAAAGGATCGAATACCGGAGCGGGATTCAGTCCTCCATGCCGGCGATGGGGGAGGTGATGTCGCGCCGTGAGATGCGCGATTTGATCGCCTATTTGGCCAGCTTACGGTGAACGGCGTCGGATTGGGATGGGGCCCGAGACATGAGGCTTGAGAGACGGATGAAGAGACCACGATTCGCAGCTTTGGTTTTGATGGGATGGCTTTGCGGAAGTGGGGTGATGACGCTCTCCGAGTCGGCGCCCAACTTTGTGGTGATCTTGACGGATGACCAGAGTTGGGTGGGAACTTCCCTGAGGATGGATCCGGCGGATGGGCGGACCAGGAGCGACTATTATCAAACCCCCAATATTGAGCGACTGGCCCGGGAGGGAATGCGGTTTACCCAGGGCTACGCTCCCGCGCCGTTTTGTTGTCCGACCCGCCGAAGCCTTCTTGTCGGACAGACGCCGGCACGCCACATCTATCAGCGGGATCAGCGGAATTGGACCACGAGATACCGCCAGCAACTCAGTCTGCCGCGGATGCTGAAACAAGCGAACCCGGACTATCGAAGCGCTCACTTTGGCAAATGGGATATGCGGTTTGACGAAGTGACCCCGGAGGAGATGGGATATGATCTCAGTGATGGGATCACCGGCAATGCCACGGGAGGGGGTAAGGGGTCGGGCGGGCCGAGTGCGTCCTCTGACCCCAAACTCATTTTCAGCATCACCGATCGTGCCACCCGCTTTATCGAAGAACAGGTCGCGGCAGACCATCCGTTCTTCGTTCAGGTGTCTCACTACGCGGTCCATCTCGATATCTTCTATCGCGCGGACTCGCTGGCCGACGCCCAGGCCCGGGAACGCGGTGGGAAACACACCATGCCGGAATTCGCTGCCATGACCCATGACGTCGATGCGGGTATCGGACGCTTGCTCGATCGAATGAAATCATTGGGAGTGGGAGACACCACCTATGTTTTTTTTCTCTCGGATAACGGAGGACGCAATACCATTCCGGGACAAGCGTCGAAGGAGCGCCACCGGAATCATCCGCTTCGTGATGGGAAGGGATCGGTCTATGAAGGGGGGATCCGAGTTCCCTTTATCGTGAAGGGACCGCGAATTGCGGAGGGCACGGTGAGTCGGGCTCCGGTGACGGGGTTGGATATTTTTCCGACCATCGCGGCGTTGGCGGGGCATCACGGCCGCTTGCCGGATTCTTTGGATGGCGGCAATCTCACGCCCGTGCTCTTTCACTCGGGTCGGGGCGTGGTGAAGCGGTCCCGTCCATTTCTTTTCTTCCATCAGGCCGTCGCCCGGCCGGCGGAATCGGCGCTCATCCTGGGACGATACAAACTGGTCAAGACTTGGGCCAAGGGAACGCTTGAGTTGTTCGACCTGGCGGGCCACCCCGGGGAGAGCGAAAACCTGGCGGCGAGGCATCCGGAGATGGTGACCGAGCTGCATCGATTGATGGTTGAGTTCTTGTCCGAAGTCGAGGCCGAGACTCGAAAAACGGGTTCCAAGAAGGATGCTTATGAGAATGCCAAATTGGGCGGGGACTCTTGAGCGTTTGCCCATCCAAGGGTTCCTGGTGGTCGGTTTGTTGCTCCTGGCGGCACCAATTGCTGGGTTCGGGGCGGGTTTCGGGGTCTATCCGTTCGGGAACAATGGGAAGCTCAAGATGCTCTATGACGCGCGGCAGCGCCCTCAGTCGGTCTTGCTCCATGGCCGCCTTCACATCGTGTTCAACGCCGATGCGAGGCCGACGAAGAATCTCAGGGCAAGTGCCGTGCCCATGGGGGTCACCTTCGACCTGGAAGGACGCACATTCTCTGATCCGGTTGCCCTCGGACCGCGGCACACGGATCATCACTTTAGCCCCATCATCTGGGCCGACGAGCGCGACCACCTTCACGTCCTGCATGGTTGTCACCGGACGCCTGGACAACACTTGGTCTCGGTCGAGCCGGTGAGAAACGGATCCCTTAGGATTCAGTGGGAGGTCATGGGTGACATTGCCCCAAAACTGTCCTATCCGACTGTTTACCGGATTTCGGGGAATCGAGAAATCATTTACTATCGCACGGATGGGCATACCAGTTCGTGGACTTACCGCATCAGCGATGACAATGGTCGGACCTGGGTGGGTCCGACCCAGGACGTGACCGATCTGGATGCCGGGGGACGATTGGATTGGTCCTCCTATCAGACCAAGATTCCCAGTCGAGACGGCCGGTTCCTGCATGTGGTTTACACCGATTACGACGACAACAAGCATCGCCCCGATCCGAAGCGGTTTTTCAATCCCCGCTATCGACGCGAGGTGGGCAATGAATGGAAATACAACCTGTCGTATTTCAAGATCGATCTCGAATCACAGAGGGTTTCGAACGCGGCGAACCAGGCGGTGCAAACCCCGATCGATTTTGACCGGTCCGAGAAGCACTGCCAGATCTGGGATACTCAATGGCGGGGGGCGGGCGTGCCGCCGGCGATCGCGCTGAGTCCCGGAGGGGAACCGAGCTTCCTCCATGTGCTGTCGGAG
>DEAY01000270.1:0-6525 GCA_002348345.1 Verrucomicrobia bacterium UBA2970 | reverse complement strand
ACGCCTATTTGCCGGTCGAGCCACCAGTGGAATAGCGGGCATTTGCGCCACGACGACGATGGCAGCCTTCATGCGTTTGTGGTGGCGGGTGAGCACTACCTCAACGGGGGCTACATGGATCGCCATGGCGGAGGGCGCATTGAAGAGTGGGTGTCCCGGGATCGGGGGCGGAGCTGGAGCAAGCGGCGAACCTTGTCACCGGATGGAGAACGCTTTGCGGGGTGGCGGTTCAACAATGTTCAACCGGTGCTTCATCCGGACGGGACGGAAGTCAGGGGCATGTTGCTTTTCTACGGTTGGCGGGATGCCGACGCTCCAACGGCGAAGGCATTCCTCGTCGTCGACGAGGCGCCATCGCGTTCCCGGTGACTGGCCGGTATTCCCTCTCCCTGTCGGTGCCATTGGTTGGTGTCAACGACTTCCCTTGCCCCCGGCTCCTTTTCTTCCGCCGGGGTGACTCGATATGAGTCAATCGCTACGGTCGTGTTTTCCTCAGACAGGCTTGCATTCGACCAAACGCCAGGCATGTTCGGGCGATGAACCTGTGGTCTCAAAGAATGCTACTAGGCGTCCTGTGCAGCTTGCAGACGGCGTTGGTGATCGGGCAAGCGGCAACCCATTCGGCTGTTACGCCGGTGCCTCGCGAGGGGTCGTGGATGGAACGCCATCGTTCGTTCAACGAGCGGGTCCAGGCCAACCAGGATCAGATCGATCTCGTATTCATTGGGGATTCGATCACTGAGGGATGGGAGCGCCGGGGACGACTCGTGTGGGAATCGTACTACGCTCATCGAAAGGCCCTCAACCTGGGCATTGGAGGCGACCGAACCCAGCACGTCCTATGGCGTCTCGACCACGGGAACCTCGAGGGAATCCATCCCAAGGTTGCGGTGATCATGATCGGCACCAACAACTCGAAAGACGATCGGAATACCGCCACCGAAATGGTCGACGGTGTGCGAGCCGTCGTCGCGAAACTTCGTAGCAGCATTCCGAAGACGAAACTCCTTCTCCTCGCGATTTTCCCCCGGGGCATGGAGTTTAATCCGCAGCGTGGCAAGATCCTTCAGGTGAACCAGGCGATCAGCCGGTTGCACGACGGAAAGTCTGTTTTTTACCGCGATATCGGTGCTTCGTTCCTCGGTGATGATGGTGTGATTTCCCCTTCGATCATGCCCGACTCTCTCCATCTCTCAACCGCTGGTTATGGGGTCTGGGCGAATGCCATTGAATCGTTTGTTTCGAAACATCTCGGGGACGCTCCCATTGAGATCGAGCCGGCCGCGGTGGCGGGCGATTGGACCTTTGAGATCGAGGGACCCAACGGGATGTCCGAGGCGAGGATGAATCTCCGGACCGATCGTGCGATGCTCGATGGATGGATCAAGATGGGTCCAGATCGGGAACTGGCCTTTGAATCAGGCGGGCGTTTCAAGGATCATCTGCACTTTCAAATTGTGCGCGATCGCCCGCAGGGCGGTTACATGACCTACGACTTCACGGGGACGGTGAAGGCGGGCCGGATCCGGGGAGAGGTGACGGCGAAGGTCGATGGGGAGGCCACGACCATTGCCTGGGAGGCCAGGCGGCGGTGAGGCGGACGGTCCGAAGGGAGGGGTTGGTTTTCCCGGGAGCCTTCCGTTCCGTATTTCGGAGGAAGGGGGGGCAATGAGGATCAGACTCTGTGAGCCGGCCTCGATTTAGAAGTGGCAGAACTGTGAGATCCGCCGACAGCCGAGATTCATGATCGGGAAAAGCATTGAATGGGTTGTTACGATTCGGCCGACGAATGCGAATCGAGTGTGAGCATGCGGCAAGTCAAAAGGGTGAAAGCCGAATGGGTGGGACGGGGGTTTACCTTGATCGAACTCCTGGTGGTGATCGCCGTGATCGCGATCCTCGCGGGAATGCTTCTTCCCGCCCTGTCGAAAGCGAAGGAGCGCGCCCGGCGTGCGAAATGTCTCAGCAACCTCCGTCAGGTGGGCCTTGCCTTTGAGATGTATGGACTTGAGAATGACAACAAGCTTCCAAGCCATCCCTCGGGAGGCAACGGTTGGCTTTGGGATGTTCCCCTTCCCACCGCGGATATCATCACCGATGCGGGGGCCGAGCGACAGATCCTCTACTGTCCGTCCTCAAGCGTCAAAGATGTCGATCTCTGGTGGGAGTTCAGTCCCATCAACCGGGTGACGAGCTATATCTGGCTCATCAAGCGCAAAGGGCCCCCTCCCTTGACGGATCCCGACACCCGGTATTTGACGTCACTCAACCATCGCGACCCTTCCAATACCGAAGTGGCCTTTGACTGGATTCTCTCGGAAAAAGACACCAATTTCACCAAGGTTCCCGCTTCGACCGTGCCTCACATCCGAACCAGTCACTTGGAGAACCAGCGTCCGGCAGGGGGTAACTTTCTCTATCTCGATGGGAGCGTTCGCTGGCGTCCGTTTGCCGAAATGAAGTTCCGCTTCGGCTCAACCCGCCGGCAACTTTGGTGGTAGGCGAAAGGGGACGGCTGGGTTGACCATGACCTTGGAGGAGAGCGGTCCTGCGTGAACCGGGTGGCCCGTCTCCGACTGAAAGTTCAACCCTTGTTGTGCTTGTCCGCTTTGTTCTTGGGGGTATGATCTGCCCTCAAGATGAACCCCCCGATGTCCGACCGCCGTCGTTTTCTCAAAGCCGCGGGCGTCTCCCTGGCCCTGCCGGCCTTGGAATCGTTCGCAGCCGTCGATTCGGGACGGGGCCGGTTGGTGAAGGCGCGCCGCATGGTCTGTGTGGGAACTTACCTTGGGTTTTACCAGGGGGCTTTCTTTCCAGAGCAGGCCGGCGCGGACTATGAGCTCTCGACGCTCCTTAAACCTCTTGCCGCCCATCGCGATGATTTCACGGTGTTCTCGGGACTCGACCACCGGGCTCCCAATGGTCATGGCGCTTGGAACAATTTCCTTTGCGGCCAGTCCCCCAATCACTATTCCCTGGACCAACAAGTCGCGGACGAGATCGGTGGTGAGACCCGTTTTCCTTCCCTGCAGCTCAGTGCCGGGAAGGCGAGCCGGACGATGAGCCACACCCGTCAGGGAGTGGCGCTCCCCATGATCCTGCGTCCCTCGGTCCTCTATCGAAAGCTTTTTACCTCGCCGGAAGACCGGGCGCGTCGTGAGTATTTGCTGCGCTCGGGGCATAGTGCGCTCGATGGGGTCATCGAGGATGCGAAACGACTGCAGCGCAGGGTTTCGGCCGCTGACCGAAAGAAGCTCAGTGAGTATTTCGACTCGGTGCGCGACGTTGAAACCCGGTTGGCCCATCAAATCAGGACGGTCCACGAACCGATTCCGGAAACCGATTACCGGCTTCCCGATTATGATCCTCTCTCCCCGACGCTTCAACTGGAGGCTGAGACGATCATGTATGATTTGATGGCGTTGGCTTTGGAAACGGAATCAACCCGGGTCATCAGTCTCTTCATCGGCGGATTGGGCCAGGTCTTCACGATCGATGGCCACACACTCAGGGCGGGCTATCATGCCTTGTCCCACCACGGCAATGATCCCGATGCGATCGCTGATTTGATCAAGGTGGAGACCGAGCACATGCGGTGTTTCGAGCGTTTTCTGACTCACCTGAAAAGGAAAACCGATGCCGAGGGCCGGCCTCTTCTGGATCAGACGATTGTTCTCCTCGGGACCGGCATGGGGGATTCGAGTCGGCATGCCAACTCAAACTTGCCGACCTTGGTGGCGGGGGGAGGATTTCGACACGGGCAACACATCGCTGCGGACCGAAAAGCTCCGGGGGCGCCTCTGTTGGGGGATCTTTACCTCAGTCTCATGCAACAGATGGGGCTTGAATCGGATCGCTTCTCCAACGCGACCCGTAATCTCAACCATTTGCTTCGTTGATTGGTTCGTCACGTGGCCGGAGAAGACGGGGGAACACGCTTCGCCTCCTGGCGGTGGTCGTTCTTCTGGGAGGGCTACCCTCAATCCCCTCAAGGGCGGATTCGGTGCCGCCGGTGCCTCGGGAGTTTTTCGAATCCTACTGTCTTGATTGCCATGATGCCGATACCCAAAAGGGTGGGGTCGAGCTCAATCTCGCTCAAGTGAAGGAGGGGGCGTCCTCAGAGCGTTTGTCCTCGGATCTTTTGTTGTGGGAGCGGGTTCTCAAAGTGGTGGGATCTGAGGTCATGCCGCCCAGTAAGCACCCTCAACCGACGGATCCGGAGCGGCGGGGTGTGATGGCGTGGATTGACGGGGTCTTGAGCCGTCGAATTCCCATCGGGGGGACACCCGCTCGACGGCTGAACCAAAGGGAGTATCGAGCCACCCTTCAATCGTTGTTCGGGACCCACGAGTTCGAGTTGCCCGCGGGATTTCCGGTGGATCGGGAACACCATGGGTTCGATAACCTTGGCCAAGGGCTTGTGTTATCGCTTCCCTTGTTGCAGGCCTATCGCGACACGGCGCAACTCTTGGCGGATCAAGTGTTTCCAGTTCAACGTCCGGCTTCGAAAAGCCAGCGCCAAGTCGCCGATGCCAAGGATTTTGCGATGAGCTACTCCTCGGGGAAACTGGTTGATGGGGCGATGCGGCTGGGGATGAGGAGCGACCCCATCTTCCGAAGCGCGACCTGGCCCAGCCGAATCGAGGCCCCGCGTTCGGGCCTTTACACCTTGACGCTGCAACTCTCGAGCTACCGACCCTCAGTTGAGGGACAAGCGATGCGGGTCAAGGTCTTCGCGCGGGATGTGGAGAGTCGAGACAGTATCCCTCATACCCAGCTTCGCTTGCTTCAAGAAATCGAGGTGACGAGCGAGTCGCCGACCTCGTTTCAATTCGACGCCGAGCTCTATGAAGGGCAGACCCCGGTGATCCTCTGGGCCGACGCTGTCCTCGACAGTGATCGTGAGGACAAGGAGGAACTGATCGCTTATTTCGAGGCGCGGGACCAGGAGACGCCGGGCTACTTGGCCGCATGGCATGCCATGGTCGAGGGAAAGGCCCAGGGGTTCCGGGGCGGTGTCGGGTGGGATCGGGTGAAGGCCTTGCTCACCGGTGGGGAGTTACTTGAGCTCACCCAAGGGCATCGCGATCAGATGCTGAAACGAATTCGGGGTAATCCAGTCCTCTATGCCGAAACCGTCATCTTTGAGGTCTTCGAGCGCGGACCAGCGTTGGAACTCCATGGCTTCTCGATGGAAGGACCGCGGCGTCCGGTCGAGGGACCGCGTGAGCGGGAGAGTCGCCGATTGAAGCACCGTTTGGCCGGGGGAGAATCGGCGCCTCGAGACATCATCCGCCGTTTTCTCACCCAAGCCTTCCGACGGCCCGTGGATGAGGCAACGCTGGCGACCTATCTGGAACTTCACGATCGCCATATTGAATCGGGGCGCTCTGCGGATGAAGCGATGCATCTGGTGGTGCGCAATGCGCTCATCTCACCGAGATTCCTTTACCGATGTCTCTCCGAGGGGCCACTTGACGACCATGATCTGGGAACTCGGTTGGCGTATTTCCTGACGAGCGGCCCTCCCGATGAGCGACTCCGGAAGATGGCGAACTTGGGTCGTCTCAGCGATCCGGGCGTGCTCCGGGCCGAGGCCATCCGCCTCATGCCTCGACAGGCGGAATCGCCGTTCTGTGTCCATTTCACCGGACAATGGCTCGATACCCGAAACTTATCTGAAATCATGCCGGACCCGAAGTTTAAGTTTTCGGCGAAAGACGCGGAGAGCGCCCGGTTGGAGGTGGAGCATTTCTTCTTCGAAATGCTCAACGAGAATCGTCCGATGATGGATTTCATCGATCCCGACTTTACCTGGACTTCGGGGCGATTGGCGAAAAACGTTTATGAATTGAAGACGGGGGTGGATCCGAAGAAGGGGAATACGGTGCATCGGGTGTCCTTTCCACGGGGGGGACGGTTCGGCGGGCTACTGGGGCAATCCGCAGTGATGATGGCCACGGCCAACGGGGTCGACACCCAGCCCGTGCTCCGGGGCGCCTGGGTCTTGGAGAACATCATCGGACGCCCCCCGCCGAAACCTCCTGCAAACGTCCCCGCGCTGACCCCGGACGTCCGCGGCGCTACCACGCCCAGAGAGCTGCTGGCCGCCCATACGAAAGATTCCACCTGCGCGGGCTGCCACAAGCGCATCGACCCAGTGGGCTTCGTCCTCGAAAACTACGACCCAGTGGGCCGGTGGCGGGACGTCTGGCCCAAGTCCAAGAAGAAGATCGACCCCTCCGGCGTGCTTCCCGACGGCACGAAGATCAAGGACGTGACCGAGTTGAAGGCCTGGCTGGTAGAGAACGTCGATTCCTTCGGCCTCTGCCTCTCGGAAAAGCTCATGACCTACGCCACCGGCAGGATCCCCAACTACGCCGAGCGCAAGGAGCTGGGGCTCATCGTCCTCATGAATCTTGCCGAGAAAGAAGGCTTCCGGGACCTCATGCTCGACCTCATCCTGAGCAAGACCTTCCGGAACTAACCCCGGGCTTCAGGCGTTTCCGGCCCGGTACTTCCGCA
>DEAY01000427.1 GCA_002348345.1 Verrucomicrobia bacterium UBA2970 | reverse complement strand
CGGCAGCGGTCAGGTTGCTGCCCGAGACAACCATTGTGAGGGTGAGTCCCAGGGCCAATGCCCTCACTTGTCGTAGATTCTCAAATACTTTCATCACGATCCCCCAGATTGAGAGATACCGGGCTGTCTCCCTCAAGCAAAATGGTGGCCGAGTGAGATCTCGATGGTCTTCAGCCGAGGAGGAATCGGCGATTCAGATCTTGTGGATGCTATCGGTGCCGCCGGGATTTCAGGAGAAAGATGAGACCGCCCACGAGGGACATGACGCCCACCGCAACTCCTGTCATAACGATGGTGGCGACGACACTCAATGAATCCTCCACCGAGGCGTCGATCTCTTGAACGGAATCGTCCACTCCAGGGTCCGACGCTGTCTTTGAAATCAGGGAGCCGGCTTTTTCGTCACTGGAGGGCGATGTCATCTCGGTTGAGACGGTGGTGACTTGGGGTGTTTCACCCTCGTTGTCCTTATTCGCTTGCTTCCCGTTTTCGGATGAGGCGATTGCGATTGCCGGCGTCCCTTCTTGCGGTTTGATCCAGGTCTCTCCGTAACTGGGAATCAGCAGATCTAAATTCGGCGAGGTCGCTTCGGTCGGTCGTGCGCCACGACGAGATTCTCCCTTCTGCAAGATGTAGCTGATCTCGATTTTGACTTCGGGATTCTCTGGGTCGAATCCGAGCGATTTTGCGGTTTGAGCGTAGGTCCTCTCATCCCAACGCAGCGGAATCATTTTGCCTTGCATCCAACTTCGATCGAGTCCGCACTCGCAGGAAAGACCGATCGTGCCCAGGATCGCAAGGACGCTCTCATTGGTAATCCGATCGCCACTCAGCACAGATCCGATCAGACGCCCCCGGCCATACAGGATCGCCATCTGCGGTTCCTTCAGGCCCTCTTTCATTTCCATCGCCCATATCAGTGCCTTTTCTCGATTCAGCGTTCCGGTCAATTCATAGAGGGAGGGCGGTTGATCTATCTTTTTCTCCAACTGGTTCTTCAACACCCGTTCACTCACCGCTTCGATCGCCACCTTTGCCGCGGAGCGAGCTTGGTTGTTCAACGCCTCGTCACTTCCCGGTAACAACACCACGACGCCGTAGGTGCTCAAGGCTTTTTGCATCACTTCGTTCCGTTGGGGTGAATCGAACAATGCCTCCAATCCATCCCAGAGCGAATCCTGGAGAGCCTCCCCCCCCCGGAGAGGCACCCGGAATCTTCTCAGATCGGGCGAGATCAATACGGCCGTCGGCAAGGTGGCCTCGGGAGTGCCCTCCAGGTCCAGTTCCTTCGATAACGTGAGCCATTGATCGGAATCTTCGCCCACCGTTTGGATCTCCGGTGTGATATTGGTGTCAAGCAAGGCTGCCAGGCAGGCATTCCGAATCTGGTCTCGATCGGCTTTCTCCATCCGATCACTAACGTAACAGATCAGCCGGTAATCCTCCGATCCCAGGTCGACAAAACCGACATCCCGCACGTTATACCGGCACGCAAGGGCAGGCAGCAGACTCACCGCAAGCATCGTCAATCCCAAGGAAATGCGAACGGTTCCCAGACTCAATAAACAGTGACGCACCCTCACCACATTCATTCTTTGTGCTTAGTCGATTGGATTCAAACGACCGGGTGAAGATGGGGGTTGGTCCGTGCGAACGATCTCAACGAAACGGATTGATGGAGGCTCTGCACCATTCAATGTCTTCCACTCCAATTGAAGCGTTTCCTTGATCTCAATCTCTGAGAACACCAATTCAATCGCTCGACCATCGCGCATGCTGGAATTCGGCAGCGAAGCGAACTCGGCGGGGATTTCCTGATCCTGGATCCCGACTCTGAATTCATGACGCTTCGCTGACGCATCGGATTCGCTGGTAGAGAGGAACCCCATTTTGACTTGGTAGACCCCCGTCTCACCCTCTGGCAAAAGAGGGATCGTCAGTCCATTTAATCCCCTGAGAGCGGAGGTGTAGAGCCAAGGCTTGTCCGTGCCTTCAAACTCGACCCCTCGATAGTCTTGTTGCAGAACCGACGCCTCCTTGTTCTCCTCCAAATCAAACTTCACCCCATAGTTTTTGTACGGGCCCTGACCTGTGGAAGTGTTGGGGCGTGGGTAGGCGAACCAAAGGGTGCCGTCCTGAGCCCGCATGTCTCCGGGCGCGCCCATGTTCAAGGCCAAATGACTGACCGGGAGCGTCGGCTCGTTCGAGATAAAGACGGTCCATTCTCCCAGGCCTTTTTGTGGTTTGTGATTCAAGACTACGGTCGTTCGAAGGGCATAGGAACAAGTGCAGCCCGCACTCGCTTCTTGCATGCTTAACAATCCATTGGCGGGAATCATGCTGTTCCAACAACCGGGGCGCATCCCCCCAAACAATTGCAGTCCGGTATCGCGTTCCACGTTGACGATCGCCGCCGAAAAGGAGCGAAAAAAGATGTTATTTGGCGTCGCGGTCACAATCCCACAACTATGACCGGGACGGAGGAACTCCCATGGCACCTCGGCACCCGTGATCGGATGTTGGCGCGTCTTGATTTCACCCGTTGACAAGCTGCAAGCCCGTGGTTCGATGATGATGGTGTCTTTCAGAACCAGCGGCCGGCGACGATAGTTCATCGGTTTGGACCAATACATTTCTCCGTCAGAGGCGTTGAGCACAGTAATGCGCCGCCAGGCCAGTTTCCCTTCGGCAAAGGGGCCTTGATCATGATTGCTGTAGTGACCGAAGAACAAAAGCCTTCCATCATGATAGGTTGCTCCGAGCTTGTTGGCGCCGCACCCACTCATGTCCATGACGCGAGCCCAGGATTCGCGGCCACTCTGGAGATCCAGTGCCACGATACGGCGGTAATCCCTTTTCTCCGGCGGAAGGGTTCCTTCATCGTGCGGGGCGTAGGTTCCCGCCTTGATCGTCTTGAGCCGATCCTGATCCGCCTTCGCCTTTTCCTCTTCCGTCACATCCGATTTCACGACGAACACCGTTCCCTCACCGGCGACAACCGAAATCTGCGGAATGTGGCGCCCTTCATGAGACCAGAGTCGTTCCCCCGTTTCCGTGCTATAAGCAAACACGGCATCGCTGATCATCATGCGATCATCGGTTCCAGATGGATCGTGATCCGGTACCCAGGTCGGGAATTTTGCCGAGAACTTCCAATGATACCCGTCCCGCTTGAATTCGTCGTAGGCTTTCTTGTTTGGGGTGGGGAATTTTTTCCGCATGTATTGGATCAATGTTTGTGTTCCGCCCCTGGCCATGACTTGGCGACACGGTTCCGGAATCCGGTCATCAGTTTGCCATTGGCCCTGCGAGACAAACGCATTCCACAACGTGCCGTAGTCAAGGTTCAGCGGGATCGCCGCCGACCCCAGCAAGATGTGATCGGTCACCGAGATGTAACCCCAGCGGCGGGCGGCCCCGTCGCCCCTCGTCGGCACCGTGAATTCTCTCACAATCTCACCCGTTTGC
>DEAY01000111.1 GCA_002348345.1 Verrucomicrobia bacterium UBA2970 | reverse complement strand
CTGAATTGTTCGACGGCCCGGGAACAAACGGGAGTCAAGGCGGCAAGGGCAGCGAGCGAGCCGCTCTGTTGCAAGAAGTCGCGACGATTCACTAGATGGTTCATAGAATGTCTCCAGTAGACGATCCCGGAGAGACGGCGACAAGTCCAATTTGGGGCTTCCCTTGGAGGCGGGGTTCTCGACCTAGAAGAAGGGTTGGGTCCAGGCGACCTCCATTTCGTTGGGATGGACCGCATTTGCTTTTGGCCGGGTGGAGGTGATTTTGGCTCGGACGTAGATTTCATCGCCTCGAAACCGGTACTCGGGTTGCCGTCCCTCCACCGATAGAAGCACTTCACCCACGTCGTCGCTGTAACGATGCGTCACCCTGAGCTTCTCACCGCTCTTGGCGCGAATCGGCGCATTGGATTGATCGAATCCGTCCCGGGTACCAATGAACTCTGTCCGGTATTCTATTCCTGGTTTGGGAACGATTTGGATCGAGAGGATGCCCGCTTGGTGGCGAATCGAAGCCAGTTCGACCCCGGTTGATGCGTAGAAATCTCCCGCTTCAAGGGCGAGGATCATGGACTCGGCCGTGAGGTGAGGCGCTCGGACCATGACCCAGCCGCGGCCCGGGTTGCTCTTGGCCGGGTCGAGTTGGTGATAGTTGTGCGAATCATCGGTTGCCAGGCCGTAGATGGGTCCCGTGCCGATGATGGCGAGGCGCCAGGTGAGAATGATATCCCAGACTCGTTCGGTGCTGGCATGGATGGCGTCTCCGGGATCGTTCACGGCGGGGTGCCCGTTGTAAACCTCGAAGAACTTCTCGCCGGAAACCTGCATGAGCTCCTCGGCCGTAATGCCCCAGCCGAAATTTGGATGGTTGAGATGAATCATCATCGGTTGACCGGTCTCCTCCCTTTGCTTGGTCACGGCGGCGACGTTCCGTTGAAGCACGTCCAGAACGTTGTCACCACCCTGGGGATCGATGGGGTGGGCGAGATTGCTGAAATTGAGGTGAACGGGAGCGGCCAAGTGGCGGTCGGTGACCTCTTCGCTGGGGATCAATATGAATTGATCGCGACGTTCAAAGAGCGTCCTGAATTCGGCGAATGGCTTCAGACGGACTTGCTTTTTTCCTTCCGATTCCCTGGTCTCGACCCAGTCAGGGCCAAACGTCGTGAGATAACGGTCGAAGGCGGTCCGACCGCCGCTGTTGGTGTCGATCTCGACCCAACGGGTTCCTGACTGGAAGAGGTTGTGATCGGAAAGGGCGAGAAAATGATAGCCGTTCTCCCGATACCAGCGGGCAATCATCTCGGGATAGTCATTGCCATCACTCCAGAGACTATGGGTATGCAGATTACCACGCCACCAGCGTACCTCGGCACCCTGCAGGGTGAGGGTCTGAATGATGAGGCAAAGGCCGAGAGCTCGGAAGAGTGTATTCATGGGCATGGTAAGAGTTCCGTGAGTTCCGTGAGCTCCATGATGGTGGCATACGGCGTGACCCCCTGACAACGGAGATCGTCGTCTCGTTTTCGTGCCGATCTTGCATCGCCGGCATACCACACTCCCCGGAAGCCGGCCTCGGTGGCTGCCCAGACGTCCTTGAGCATGTCATTCCCCACATAGAGCACTTCACCGCGATGGATCTGATACCGGTCTTCGAGACGAAGCGCTAGTTTTTCGTAGAGTAAGGGATCGGGCTTTCCTCGTCCTTCTTGGTAAGACCAGATTTGGAGCAAGGGATCGAAGCCCGCGGACTCCAGCGGTTGCTCGAGAAAGGCCTCCAACATGATCGGCGTGTAGAATTGGGCGTTGGAGACAATGCCGAGGCGACAACCAGCCTCTCGGCAAATCGTGAGAATCTCGGGAAAACCGAGGTTTGGCCAAACCGGATTGACGGAGAGTTCATACTCCACCGCCAACGAGGCGATCCTTTGAGATTGCCAGTCGAGGGGGAGCGGTGGGTTCGACCAGCGAGCCATCAGAGTGGACCAGATTTCGCGAATCTCGACCTCCGGGTAGGGGATGCCATGGCCTTTGGCGCGCTGGTGGTTCCGTTTGATTTCTTCTTGGAGCTCAGCAGCCAAGTCCTGGGGATGGTGACGAAGCGATACCCCCGATTTCTCAACCAGTTCGCGGATGAGGCCGTCCTGGTCGGGGCACTGGTCGAGGCTGATGTCACCGACTCCCGAACGAATGAGTGTTCCGTAAACATCGAACACCACCGCTCGAATGGGATGGCGAACGGAGGCCAAGGTCGTTGAGTATGGCGTTGGGACCTGGGGAAGAGGCTGGGTTCTCTCCCGGAATAGGCGAGTAAGGGCGTTGCGCTGCTCCGATCGCATCAAGGGCAGGGAGTATGGCAAAGTGGCCGGGAGAGTAAACGCTGGAACGTTCACAAGAATGGATCAGGCGTTAGAATTGGATCGGTTGACGGCGGAGAGGAATGAAGGGATGATTTGAGGGGTGATGGACGGGAACGAAGCTCAGGAAAACCAGGAATTGCCGCCCCGGCGCGATTTCCTCAAACGGGTATTGGCGGCAGCCGGAGCCGGGGCCGTTTTGGATGAAAGCGTTCTGGGGCAGGTCGGCACTAAACCCTTTGTGGTTCCCAGCAGCAATTCAACGATTCGAATTCAGACGGAATCGGATATTGGCACCCTTTGGCCGTTTGTCGAAAAACTGTCGACTCGAGCCTATCATCCGCTCGCCTACACCCAACCTCGTTTTGGCCGATTGGATCAGTGGAAGCAAATCGTTCGCGCCAAGGTTTCGGATCTGCTCCACTATTCCCCGCCCAGGTGGCCGACCAAGGGCCGGACTCTAGAAAAGGTGGATCGAGGGGACTATGTGCTGGAGCGGGTCCAGTTTAATACCTCTCCCCATTTTCGCGTCCCGGGGATCGTGCTTGTGCCAAAGGATGCGCCGCGCCGTGAGACCCCGGCGGTGATTGCGCTTCATGATCACTCCGGCTTCTATCTTTGGGGCAAAGAGAAGCTGGTGGAGGACGAAAACGAGAATTCCGTCTTACGGGAATTCAAGCAACGCTATTACGCGGGCCACAGCGTGGCGACCGATCTCGTCCGGCAGGGGTTTCTCGTGGTCGTGATCGATCTCATGTACTTCGGGGAGCGACGGATGATCCTGGATGATGATCCCGATGATTGGAGGGAGCGTGGCAACGATCTTCCGGTGGGGCGCGTCAGTGCCTACAACGTCAGGTGTTCACAGTATGAAGCGTTGGTGAGCCGAACCCTGATGTCGGCGGGACTAACGTGGCCGGGATTGATTTTCTGGGATGATAGCCGGACGGTTGATTATCTTTTGACTCGACCTGAGGTGGACCGGAGCCGCATTGGGGCCATCGGGTTTTCCCTAGGGGGGATTCGGGCGGGTTATCTGGGGGCCTTGGATGATCGAGTGAAGGCAGTGGTTTGTGGGGGCTGGATGACATCCATGCCCTATCAACTCAAATCCGACATCAAGTTCTCGGTGGGCTACACCATGCTTGTTCCGGGCCTGCACCGCTATCTCGATTACCCGGATGTGTTGGCCCTGAACGCGCCCAAGCCCTTGTTGGTCATGAGTGGAAAACAAGACGGCCTGTTCAACAGCGAGGGCGTGTCGGAGGGCTATCAAAAACTCAAGAAATCATACGAGAAAGCGGGCTTTGCAGACCAACTGCTTCTTCGGGAATTCGAGGCGGGCCATGTCTTGAGCGAGGCGATGCAAAGCACCGCCAAACGGTTTCTCGGTGATGTCCTCTAGGCCGGGCCGGTTACCAGCCCAGCGAGTCGCGGAGGTAACGGAGGGTCGTGGGTAGGATGGCCCAGAAACAAATGAGGATGACGACGCTGAGGCCGACGAAGAGGGTAAAAATCAGAACCCCCTCTCGCATGGGCTGATAGTCCCGACCCGAGCG
>DEAY01000280.1:1243-4704 GCA_002348345.1 Verrucomicrobia bacterium UBA2970 | reverse complement strand
TCCCGTCACCTATGCCGGAGGAGCGCAATCTCTGCTTGATCTTGAGCGGGTCACGGATGCCGGAGCCGGTCGCGTGCACCTGACCATCGGGTCTGCCCTGGACATTTTTGGTGGGGCGGGTGTCCGCTATGAAGAGGCGGTCGCGTTCAATCGGCGGCGCCGGTCTTCCCCTTAGGCCAGGGGTCGGGCCTCTGCTGGAGCCTCTCCTAATCGGAAAAATATCTTTTCTCTTGGCGTTAATTCCGTAGCGTCAAGCCGCCTATGGAAACAACCGTCGTCCTGCTGAAGCCCGACTGCATTGAAAAGAATCTGGCTGGTGAAGTGATCAAGCGATTCGAGGGGCTCGGGCTGCGCATTCGAGGTTGCAAAATGCTCTCGGCATCGGATGCCCTTTTGACCGACCACTACTCACACCTCGCGGACAAACCGTTCTTTCCGGAGATTGTGGCCTTCATGCAATCGACCCCGATCATCGCGCTGGCGCTCGAGGGACCCGATAGCATTAACTTGGTGCGGGAGAACCTCGGGCCCACCGATTCGACGATCGCTCCCAAGGGCTCCATTCGCGGTGACTTTGGCTCCGATAAAATGCGAAATATCGCTCACGCCTCTGATTCCAACGAATCCGCCGAGGCTGAGATCCGGCGATTCTTCTCAGCGAGCGACCTTTTCTGACTCAGGATGACACCGTCGGGGATCTGTTTTCTTCAACACTCCCGCTTCGATTCGTTGGCATCGCTGGTCGCCGCGCAGTTGGGGTCCGCCATCGACTTGATCGAGCTCAACACGGACGATCTCTCCGACCTCCCCTCGCCACCGGTCGACGTCACGCTCCGGTCCCTGTTCGAGTCGGATTCGATTCAATCCTGGTAGTCCCGTTGGCTTCCCTAGGCCGGTAGCTTCACCTCGAGACCTTGGTCCCCCTTGACCAGAAAAGGAGGATTTCTCAGGACCTCCTTGTTATATCTCAACGGGTCTCCCCCGGTCGTTTCCAGCCACTCCGTTACGGATCCTCCCGCTTCCTCCACAATCGCTTGAGCAGCTCCTGTATCCCATTCCATGGTGGGACCATCTCTCAGGTATAGGTCCGCCTCCCCCTCCGCCACGAGACACAACTTCAGGGAACTTCCCATACTCTTTAATCCGCAACCCGGAAACGACTCCTTGAGCGCTTCGACTTGAGGCCCTGCGTGGTCCCGGCTCGCGACGATCGACAAGTCATCCCGATTGGCCTGCCGACTGGTCACCGTTCGCTCACCGTTCTGGTCTCTCCTATAAGCGCCCCCTCCTTTTTCCGCCCGATAAAGAAGCTTGATCGCGGGCGCATAGACCACGCCCAGCACCGGTTTGCCTTGAGTGATCAGAGCGATGTTGACGGTGAACTGGCCGGTTCTCTTGATAAACTCCTTCGTCCCGTCCAAGGGATCGACCAACCAGAATGTTTCCCACCCTTTTCGCACCCCATACTCCTCCTGAGCGGATTCTTCCGTTAGGATCGGTACGGAAGGCGTTAGGTCCTTCAACCCTTGGACAATGATCTGATCTGCCCGTTGATCGGCGAGGGTTAACGGACTGTCATCGTCCTTCTGGGTGATTCCCAACTCCCCGCTCCGATATACCTCCAGAATCGCCGCGCCCGCCGCCTCGGCGATCGAGATCACCTGGCTCACTCCCTCGGTCATCATCCCCTACGCTCAGTCCCTCTCTAGCTCATGCGCATGGGCATGATCACGTAGAGAAAGGGTCCCGTCCCCTTGAGCACGCCCGGACTGAGCTCATCGGACACCTCGAGATACACTTCGTCCTCCTCAAGGACTTTGAGCGGGTCCATCACATATTGGGGATTGAAAGCGATGGCGATATCGTCCCCGTCGTAATTGATCGCGATGCTTTCTCTCGCCTCGCCGACGTCGGGGGTATTGGCCGTGATGAGAAGATTGTTCTTTGAAATCTGCAGCTTGACCGAGTTGGCCTTGTCACTCGTCATGATCTCCGCTCTCCTCAGCGCCTGGTGGAACTCCTCCCGCTCCAGAGGGATCCGCTCCTTGCTCTGACCGGGGATCACCTGGCGATAGTTCGGATAGTTTCCGTCGATCAACTTGGTCATCAAAAAGACGGAGGCCTGCTCATTGTCACTCAAGGTAAAGGACGCTTGGTTGTCGGTAAATCGTATCTCGGCCGTTCCCTCCGTCCCCAACAGCCGATTGAGTTCATGAATGGCCTTGGTGGGAACTATAAACTCCCCTTTGCTCTCTTCACCGATATCCGTTTCCTCATCGACCAACGCCAGCCGTCGTCCATCGGTCGCCACGACCGTGATCCGTTGATCTCCCAGACTGAAAAAGATCCCGTTCAAGACATAGCGCGTTTCCTCGGTGGAGACCGCATAAGAGGTTCGTTTCAGAATCGACCTCAGGCTGCCCTGTTCCAAGATGATCTTCCGCTCCTCCTCGAATTTCGGGATCGGCGGGAATTCATCGGCTGACAATCCGTGGATCTTGAAGAAGGACGCCCCCGCCTTGATGGAACAGATTCCTTTATCGTCGACTTCGAGCTCTATTTCAGGGGTTGCCAACTCCCGGACGATCCCAAAGAGTTTCTTGACCGGCACAGTGATCGATCCACCTTCCTTGACATTGGCTTCAACGCCACAAGATACGGTCACATCCAGGTCCGTCGCGGTGAGCACGAGTTTCCCTTCGGCCGCTTGAAGGAGAACGTTGGAAAGAATAGGGAGGGTCGTACGGGTTGAAACAATGTTCTGGACCGCTTGCAATCCGGTGATGAGTTTTTCTTTGCCGATTGATATTTTCATCCGATGAAGACCTATTATGGTTCAATGAAGGAAAAAAAGAACCGTAATAGTAAGCCCTGTGAATAAGGCATACAAATACAGCTGTCAAGGTTACCGCAAGGCTGCAGAGCCGATCCCGACGGTGAAAAAGTATGGTGACAAAGACGGGAAGAATTCTGGTGCAAAGGTTTTCGAACGAAGTCCACCATCAAACAGAGGGGTTGTTGACAGGATGTTCACAGAGGGCCTGATGGAAAGGAACTAGATCAACGAAGGGCAAGGAGGGTTTGGAGCACGCCAATCGTAGAATCGATCTCCTCGGGGGTCGTCTCCCGTCCAAGGGAGAACCGGACCAGGGAATTGGCCTCCTCGGCGGACCGACCCATGGCCAAGAGAACATGAGAAGGTTCGAGAGAGCCAACCGAGCAAGCGGACCCACTGGAAGCGCAAATCCCCTCGAGATCGAGGGCGGCGAGTAAAGAGATACTGTCCCAGCCAGCCACCGTAAACGCGACGGTATTGGCAAGCTGATGAACCGTCGAAGACGGACCTAGGAATTGAACGGCGGATAGGTCAGCGAGGCCGGAAACAAAACGCTGAGAAAGGGGGCCGAGACGAAGGGGATCAAAGACGGGAGTCCGGAGGAACCGTTCGCAGGCAGAGGTCA
>DEAY01000280.1:0-838 GCA_002348345.1 Verrucomicrobia bacterium UBA2970 | reverse complement strand
ACGGAAGCCTGAGCGGGGATCGGGAGTAAAGCAAGCCAACCCCCTTGGGGCCATGGAATTTATGGGCACAGAGGGAAACCAAGTCGGCGTTGAATTGAGAGAACGAGGAAAACGGCATCTTACCAAAGGCCTGAACCGCGTCGGTATGAAAGAGCACATCGGCGTCCCTACAAATCCTTGAAATCGCCTCGATGGGTTGAACAGAGCCGATCTCGTTATTGGCCGCCATGACCGAAACCAGGGTCGTGTCGGGACGGATCGCCGAGGCGAGGTCATCGGGATCCACGATGCCATCCGTCGAGACCGGAAGGATGGTGAGGTCGAAACCCTCGTCTCGGGCCAGGGACTCAAAGGAGTGAAGCACCGCATGGTGCTCGATCGCCGAGGTGATCAGGTGACGGCCCTTGTGAGTTAAAGATCGCGCCACGGAAAAAATAGCCAGGTTATTGCTCTCGGTCCCGCCGGAAGTGAAAATGAGTTCAGAGGGTTTGCAACCGAACAGAGAGGCCAGGCGATAGCGGCAGTCATCAAGCATGGCCCGGGCCTCGCGACCCAGGTGGTGGACACTCGATGGATTCCCGAAATGACCCTCGAGAAAAGGAATCATCGCCGCCATGACATCGGGGTCAAGCGGTGTCGTCGCGTTGTAATCCAGATAGATACTCGGTTGCATGGGACCTTATGATGAGGGCCAAAGCAGGGCGTGACCCCCGACCGAACGAGGCTCAGAGAACGCGGAGGTAACATAGTCCTCCGCCATCGAAACGGCCAGAGGAAGCTCGAAGCCCAGGGCCGTGAAGGCGGTGATCGCGCTGGAAAGAAAACAACCCGAACCGTG
>DEAY01000465.1:1124-11147 GCA_002348345.1 Verrucomicrobia bacterium UBA2970 | reverse complement strand
ATCAGGATACTGGCGGGGATAGGACGGGGAGGCGGGGAGGACTTGAACACCCGCCTCGGTCTTTTGGGTCAGAGCGAGAAAACTTCCTTCATCACGGCTCAATCGGAAGTTGGTGTGCAGGGCGTCGGGGGAGTGGTTTTGGTTTTTTCCCGACGCAAAAATGATTCGATAGCCGCCACTGGGAATGACAAACGCTGGAAGCGCCCATTTGTCGGGAACGTCGATATCGTCGGTGAGGTAGTGGTGTTCCGTGGTCAGGGGTTGCGCCGTGGCATTCCAGATCTCGATCCAGTCTGAGGCGTCGCCATGGTCGTCCACCAGGCCGGTTCGATTGGAACCGAGAAACTCCGAGAGAATCAGCGAGGACTGGGATTGTCCGTGGGTCTCCAAGGTCAACAGGCTTGACGCGGTCAACCAAGCCAGAAATGAAAGCCCGGCCCACCCGGAATTTCGTCGAACCTCTGGGTTGTTAGGATGGGGTGTGAACATGTCGAGACCCGTTCTTTGCCTGGAATTGGAAGCAGATTCAACGCCATTTCTATGGGGTAATGGTGGATTTCCCGAGCAGACCGACGTTTTCTGGAAAGGGGGGGGCGGGTCGAAAAAACCGAGGTTGGTGGAACAGCTCAAGGGTTCATGGCGTCAGGGCCGTTGAGATTTCATTCGCTTTTTCGGAGAATTCCTACAGGCTTTGCCGGCAAGAATGTTCCGAGGCGAGGAATGGTTGTGGGTAACATCGTAATCTCCGGTCAGAATTGGATGCTGCCGGCTGTGTTGTGGCTGGGATTGGCCGTAGCGCTCCTCGCCTTTTCCTACTGGCGCCAGAATACCCCGAGGGGGGTAAAGCAAGTCTGTTTTGCGCTCAAGCTATGTGGATTTGCCCTCCTTTTGCTCTGTCTCTTGGAACCCCTATGGACCGAACGAAGGGCAAAACCGGGCGCCAATGTCATGGCGATCCTGGCCGACAACAGTCAGGGAATGCAGGTCCGGGATCATGGTAGTTCGGAGAGTCGCGGGGAACAGTTGTTGCATTTGTTGGTCGATGAACCGGCCCTGTGGCGGGATGAATTGGAGACTCAATTTCAGGTGCGTCGGTATCTTTTCGATACGCGGCTCCACGGAATCAAGAGTTTTGGAGAGTTGCGGTTCGACGGTCGGGCTTCGGGATTGATGACGGCCCTTCGATCCTTAGCACAGCGATTCGAGGGACAGCCGCTGGCGGGGGTTCTGTTGTTGAGTGATGGCAATGCGACGGATCTCGGTGATGGGGAATTGGACTTAAGTGGTCTGCCTCCTATCTATCCGGTGATTTCCGGCACCGACGATCGGGTCCGCGACGTTTCCATCCGGAACGTCGCGATCTCAAAAACCGCGTTTGAGGACGCTCCGGTAACGATTGTCGCGGACATCGATGTTGATGGCTTTGATGGGGCGAAGATCGGAGCCAAACTCATTCCATCTTGGGTTGAGCGTGGGAGACAAGGGGAGGCGAACCAGGAAGATTCGGAAGCCTCCGCAGCGTCTCCCTTTGAATTGGAGGAGCAGGTCCAGGACGTCGACGGGGATCGCACGACTTTAAGTTATCGGTTTCAGTTTCGTCCCGAAAACTCAGGCGTCTCCTTCTACCAACTTCAGGTGGCAGTCAATGAGTCGCCTCCCACCGGAGAGGCGGAAGCGTCGACGGAGACGGCGGATCTGAGTGAGGCGACGCTCGCCAACAACCAGCGGGTTTTGGTGGTGGATCGAAGCGGAGGCCCCTATCGCATCCTCTACGTTGCCGGGCGGCCTAACTGGGAATACAAGTTTCTCAACCGCGCGCTCTACGAAGATGATCAGGTTCAGCTAGTGGGTCTGATTCGAGTCGCCAAGCGTGCCCCCAAGTTCGAGTTCAAGGGGCGTCGTGGGGAAACGAGCAATCCACTGTTCCGGGGCTTTGATAAGCAGGATGAGTTGACCGAGCAGTACGATCAGCCGGTTCTGACACGATTGAATATTCGGGATGAACAGGAGTTGGTGGGAGGATTCCCGAAGCAGGCGGAGGATCTTTATGAGTATACAGCGATCATCATTGACGACTTGGAGTCAGCCTTTTTCACGACCGACCAGATGTCCTTGATGCAGAAGTATGTCTCCGAGCGGGGAGGCGGGTTTATGGCCTTGGGGGGGCTGGATTCCCTCATTGACGGTGGTTACGGGGAGACGCCGGTGGAAGCGATGCTGCCGGTTTATCTGGATCGAGGGGCAGACGATGAGGCCATTGGCGAATCCCGGCTGAACATCACTCGGGAAGGAATGTTGGAGCCGTGGGTCCGATTGCGGCCCACCGAAAGTCAGGAACTCGAGCGATTGGAGACGATGAGCCCCTTCAAAGTCGTGAGTAAGGTGGGGGCTCCCAAGCCTGGGGCGACGGTGCTGCTGAATGTGGTCGAGGAATCTACGGGTGAGGTGTTTCCCGGCTTGGCGGTCCAGCGATATGGCAAGGGAAAGACCGCGGCGATGATGATCGGGGATTTGTGGCGGTGGCAGATGCATGATCTGGCCCAGACCGGGGAACCGGGCAAAGCGTGGCGGCAATTGATCCGCTGGCTCATTGCGGATGTGCCCGAGCAGATCGAAGTGACCGTCGATCGCATGGCGGCGGATGCGAATCAGGCCGTGATCGTTGGAGTGCGGGTCAGGGATCAGAAGTTTTGGCCAACAGAGAACGCCACGGTTCAACTGGCGGTCAAGTCGCTCACCCTAGACAACCCTCGCGAAGGGGTGGACTCGGCGATGCGCCAATCGATGACGATGAGTACGAATGTGGTCCATCTGGTGGCGGAGCCGTCCCCCACGGAGGTGGGGCTCTATGAGGCGGTGTATATTCCCCGGGAAACGGGGGGCTACGCAGTTGAGGCGGCGGTGACGGATATGAACGGTTTGACGGTGGGACGGGCGGAGGCCGGATGGAGTTCTGATCCGGCGGCAGAGGAATTCCGTTCGCTGAATCCCGATCGGCAGTTGATGGAGCAACTCGCTCGCAAAACGGGTGGGCAGGTGATTGAAGCCGATGCGCTGTTATCTTTTGTCAAAGGATTGCCTTCTCGTCAGGCGCCCGTCTCGGAGGAGGTCACCTCACCCATGTGGCACACGGCCTGGCTTTTTGCGCTCGCCGTCGGTTGCTTTGCAGCCGAGTGGGGATTACGCCGAACACGAGGAATGGCATGAGAGAGGTTTGGAATGCATTGGTGGTGGCGATGCTGCTGGGACTGGGTCCCGGTCTTCCCGGGCGGGCTGGGGAGCCTGCGAGCGGGGTGACTCTCGTGATCGTGACCGGGATCGCGGGAGCGGAGGAATACGAATCGGTGTTTTCGGATTGGTCAAGGCATTGGCGGGAAACAGGGGAACAGGCTGGCGCCCAGATCTTTTTGATCGGGGAAAACGAAGCCGAGGAAGGGGAGCCGAGTGATCGAGAGCGCTTGCGTGAGGTATTGGCCGCAGAATCCGTAAGTACCGAGGGGGAATTGTGGATCATCCTCAATGGACACGGCACCTTTGACGGTTCGATCGCCAAGTTTAACCTCCGAGGAAGAGACGTGTCGGCCTCCGATCTGTCGGAATGGTTGAAGGCCTGCAAACGGCCCATGGCTTTGGTGAGCGGGTTCTCAGCCAGTGCTCCCTTCATCAACGCGCTCTCGGGGCCGAATCGGGTGATTGTCTCCGCGACCAAGAGCGGGCACGAACTCAATTATTCCCGTTTTGGCGGCTACGTGTCCGAAGCGATCACGAGTCTGGAAGCCGATCTGGACAAGGATGGCCAGGTGTCTCTCCTGGAGGCTTTCTTGAAGGGCGCCCGGGATACCGACGAGTTTTACGCGTTGGAAGGGCGGTTGGCTTCAGAGCATGCGTTGATCGATGATACCGGAGATCGGAAAGGGACTGGTTTTGATTGGTTTCGCGGCGTTCGATTGATCAGGGAAGCAAAGGGTCGGATCAAGCCGGATGGGCGTCGTGCGCATCAGTTTCACCTGCTTCGGAGCGAATTTGAACAGCTCATGCCAGCCGCGCTGCGTGAAAAAAGGGATGCGCTGGAGATGAAGATTTTGGAACTTCGAGACCAAAAGAAATCATTCACCGACGAGGATGAGTATTATGCGAAGCTCGAGGGGCTTTTCCTCCAGATGGGCGCACTTTATTCGGAGGTCGAAGCGCGAATGGAAGCGGTGCCCGGCTCAGGTTCCGAAGCCTCTCCCGAGTAAGAGATCAGGAGGCGGTTTGGTGCCGTTTCCCCTACCACTTGTCGTTCTGGACATTATGCACTTGAAGCGTCCAGTCCTGGAAGTTTGAAGCAGTATCGAGTTCGGCATAGGTATCGAATTCAAATTGACATCCGATGCCGTAGGATGAATCCGGAGCGACGTTGAACGTGAAAACCGAACCCTCTGGGATGGCTCGTTTCGGTGAGTGGTCGAGGATGGTCGCCAGGTGGCCGGGTTCGGCATTGAGCAGCGTTGGGTTGTCTTCCTCCTGCCAATGTCGATGCACCCCGCGGCCGGCGATGAGCCGGCGCATCATGGGGTCCATCAGGCTTGAGTGTTGGTGGCCCCGCATTACGGCGCGGATGCGATGCGTGTCACTGCTGCCATTTCGGAGAATGTGTTGCGTCGCCGCCTGCCCATAAACCCACGCCCGGCCGGGGTTGAAGGAAAGGGAAGGGTCTTCCCGGAGAAGGGAAAAATCGTTCCACATGAAGCCGAGTGTTGTCGGTTGCACGGGGCTCATCGGTCGGAAATCTCTTAGCATCGAAAGATACTGCCGGCGACTGCTCTCGCTCAAATCGTCGATGAAGTCGGGATGCGCGTTGGCGTAGCTTTTTTGATTCAAGGATCCGATCAGTTGAAACGCTCGATCGTTTGAACTGCCTAGCAACGCCTTGGGGTTGAAGCCCGGCTCCATGCCACCGTGATTGCATTGGATGAAGTTGTTTTCGCTTCCCAGATAGATCACCACGGGCAGAAAATCGTAAAGGCGCAGGGGTTTGCGCAGATCGTAATCCCGACCAAACTTACCAACTAGTTCCGTAAAAAATCCATAACGGGCCGTCAGCGACAGATCTTCGTGGTTGCCGCGGGCCATATGAACCTGTTGTGGATTGGAAAGCTTCAGGCGGATGAGGGTATAGATGACTTCGGCCCCGTAGACACCCCGGTCGGTGTAGTCCCCGAGGAAGAGAAGATGGGTGTTCGGATCTCGGATGGTGAACCCCTCGAGGAACTTGCGCTGATTCAGTTCCTCTAACATTGCCAGCAGTGAGTGAATGTCCCCATGGTAATCTCCATGAACAAAGAGTTTCTGGTTGGGGCCGACCTGAAGCTTTTGAGCAAAGGGTGTGAAGGGGATGCCGTTGTTTTCGACATAAACCCGGGTGGTATCGAAAAAGGTGGTGGGATCGATCGGTGTTCCCTCCCAGCGAGTTAACTCCGCGAGGGGGCCTTGGGAGTAGGACACGAATGCCGCTTCGAGCGCTTGGTTGAATTCGGTGGCGGTGAGCGGAAACTTTGTATCACGGGGAAGTCTGCCACCCAACTGACGGTTCGTGGGAAGCGAGCTGCAGGCTTGGGCCCAGTCGGCGAAGGTCGGGTATCGCCATGGGGATTGGGACGCGTTTTCCGGTTTCACCGATGAGGATTCGGTGGCTCGGGGCGACTGAAGAGCCTCGCGATCCAACGCTTGTCCGCAAGACAACGTCGGGAGGAGGACGAGGAAGGTGGAGGCGCGGGTTAGAACTCTCATAATGGACCGTTGGATGTCTGGGGAGAGCAGCCTAGGCGAGAGTCTTCGGGTGGAGAAGGCTAAACTCCTGGGGTCCGTGGGTTTGCGACCGGAATTCGTGAGCCATGAACGACGATCTTGCAATCGCTCATGAAGGTCGCTGGCTGGGGAAGGTCGGAATCACTTTCTTGTTGGCAGGAGCGAGGTTTTGACCTTGGGGTGGGGTCCGTTAGAGTTGAGCGTGATGCGAGATTATTGGAGTTTCTTCAGTGCTGGCCAGTGGGTCTACGGACGAGGCGCGGTTCGCCAGTTGGGCCATCTTTTAAAGCAGCGAAACCTCCGCTCTGTGCTGCTCGTCACCGACTCGAATTTGGCTCGGCTAGGTTATGTGGATCAGGTCCGCGGCCCGCTCTCTGATGTGGGAATCCAATCGATGGTTTTTGATGGCGGTGAACCGGAGCCCTCCATCAGGGTGGCGGAAGCGGCCTTTGAATTTGCGAACTCGAGGCGGATCGACGCCGTTCTCGGTCTTGGAGGAGGAAGCAATATGGATCTTGCCAAGATCGTGGCGATCCTGCTCACCCACCAGGGCCACCCACGAGATTACTTCCATTTTGACCGGGTTCCCGGTCCCGTCCTGCCCTTGATTTGCGTCCCCACCACAGCAGGCACGGGAAGTGAAGTGTCCCATGCGGCCGTCCTCACGGATTCCGAAACGGGGCTCAAGATGAGTACCCTCAGTCCTTACCTCCGGCCGGACCTAGCCCTTGTCGATCCCGCGCTCACGGATGCGTGCCCGAGTCAGGTAACTGCGGATAGCGGGATCGATGCACTCACCCATGCGATTGAGGGGTTTTGTGCGCTCGACTTTTCCCGGGTGGCGGTTCCGGGTGAACAGGCCGTCCCCTACGCGGGAAGTAATCCGATGGGCGATTGGCTTGCGGAACGAGCCATTCGCTTGATTGGAGAACATCTACAAACCGCCGTCGAACAGCCAGAGGATCAGGAAGCGCGTGATGGCATGTCGCTGGCAGCGACCTTGGCAGGTCTTGCCTTTTCAAACTGCGCCGTCGCGGTTGTTCACGCGTTGGAGTATCCCATCGGGGTTGCCTTGCACTGTTCGCACGGGGCGGGCAACGGCCTGATTTTGCCCTACGTCATGGAATACAACCGGGACGTGTCGGCGGCCAAGTATGCCCAGATTCTCCATTGGTTGGGCGGTGATGCGTCGGGAATGGATCTCCCCAGTGCCGCTCAGGCGGCGATCGATCGGATCGTAGCACTGCGTCAATCCATCGGGATTCCTCATCGGCTTCGAGACATCGGCGCGACCGAGGACCAGTTGCCGGGATTCGCCCGGAAAGCATTTGGTATCAAACGGCTCATGGAGCTCAACCCAAGGGTGCCGACAGAGGAGGGATTGCTGGAAATCTTGCGGCGAGCACTTTAAGCTGCCCTGAAGAAAGCCCATTTGATGCATCGAACCATGGCAACCCCTGATCGGCTGAACCTTCCAAAACGGATGCGGCGGCTGCGCCGTACGCCCGTCATTCGAGGGCTGGTTAACGAGGTCCGTGTGAGTCTGGACGACTTGATCATGCCAATGTTTGTCAAGGATGGCTTGCTGGACCCCGAGCCGGTTGGGTCCATGCCGGGGATTTCCCGATTGTCCCCGGACTTAGCGGTTCAGGAATGTCAGACCCTCTTTGAAATGGGGATCAAGGCGGTGGCCCTCTTTCCCTGCACGGAACCTTCGGTCAAGGATCCTCAAGGATCGGAATCGGTTAATCCGGACGGTCTCATCCCCTCTCTGGTCCGGGCGATCAAGGCGGCGGTGCCGGCGATGGTGGTGATTTGCGATGTGGCCCTTGACCCTTACACCAGTCACGGTCATGACGGCGTGCTTTCCAAGGACGGAGGCGATGTTGAAAACGATGCGACCGTGGCGATTCTGAGGCAAATGGCGGTCGTTCTGGGACAGGCTGGATGTGATTGGGTCGCTCCTTCCGATATGATGGATGGTCGTGTCGGCGCGATTCGGGAGGCTCTGGATGACGCCGGATTGGCCTCGGTGGCGATTCTCGCCTACTCGGCCAAGTTCAACTCCGCTTACTACGGGCCTTTCCGTGATGCGATCGGGAGCAAGCGAGCTGCCGGAACCGGTTATCTCGACAAGGGAACCTATCAATTGAACCCGGCGAACGCCCGAGAGGCGATTCGGGATGCGTTGTTGGACGAGACGGAAGGAGCGGATCTCTTGATGGTCAAGCCGGCAGGCGCCTACTTGGATATCTTGTCTCGTCTTCGAAGGGCTTCAGAACTCCCGCTGGTGGCCTATCAGGTTTCTGGGGAGTTCGCTCAGATCCAGGCCGCAGCCCAAATGGGATGGCTTGAATTGGAGCGGACCCGGGATGAATCGTTGTTGGCGATCAAGCGGGCGGGTGCCGACTTGATCTTGACCTATTTTGCCAAGGAATATGCCATCGCACATGCCGCCGGCGAGTCATGAAAGGAATGAATCGAGATGCTAAAGGAGAAATTTGAACTGACGGGAAAGGTTGCCCTGGTCACCGGCGGTAGCAAGGGGCTAGGGAAGGAGATGGCGCGAATCTTCATCGAAGCGGGAGCCCGGGTGATCATTTGCAGCCGTCATGAAGAGGAATTAAAGGCGGCGGCGGCCGAAATTGGGGGGAGCGATTCGGACCGTCTGGCCTATGAGGTGAGTGACCTTTCAACCCGTGAAGGGGTGGATCGGCTTTCGAAGGCGGCATTGGATCGATGGGGACAGGTCGACATCCTTGTCAATAACGCAGGGTCCAATTGTCCGCAACCGATTGACGAGATCAAGGATGAGGATTGGGATCGGATCATGGAGCTCAACCTAACCAACGTGATGCGGTTGACCCGGGCCCTCGTGCCGGGAATGAAGGAGCGGCGTTGGGGGCGCATTATTCATATTTCCTCGGTCTTGGGGCTTGGCGGCAAGGAGGGGCGAGGCATCTATTCGAGCTCCAAAGCCGGGATCCTGGGGCTGACCTATGCCACGGCTCTCGACCTCGGTCCCTTCAATATTACCGTCAACAGTATAGCGCCGGGGCCGTTCTTGACGGACTTGCCTCGCAGCATCCTGACTGAAGAGCAGCAGCAGGGGTTTGCCAATCGGACCGCTGTGGGCCGATGGGGTGATCCGAGCGAGATCGCCGGCCCCGCCCTATTGCTCGCCAGCGATGCGGGTTCCTATGTCACCGGGACCTGTCTCACGGTGGATGGAGGGGTGATGTCCAAGGTCTTGTGACCGGGCGCGGGGGCGCCGGGCTTTTCAGTTGAGGCTTCTGGTGGTTGTCAATCGTTGCCGAGGCCGGGGCTCTCGGCTCTTTTGACGGTCGTGGAAACGTGGGAGAGTCGATGAATGCCGAGTCGTCGCGACCTCTGACTGAGGCCACGGAGGTGCCTTGAGCCTGTTCCCCTCAGATAAAATCGGGCGATCCACCGACCGGATCTTGCGTTCTTCGTTGGGAGGAGCCCCTGCCATCTCTCGTATCCTCGAGATAAGCACCCCTTCAAGGATGGGTTTTGCCATACGCTGACATAGGCGAGGAAGATTTATTGATGTTTTTCCAGGATTTCGGCTTATTACTATGTTCATGGGAGTTGAGGTGGCAAAATCTGATAGGCCCGCTCGGAAAGCAGCTTCAGGACGGTGGCCAGATGCTCCAGGAATCAAATCATCAGAGCTGGGTTTAGTTTTCTCACTCAACATGTGTTCCAGTCACCGTTATGTTGGCACCATTGACCAGTTGACTTTGGAGATGAGGGGCTTGGAAAAGGTTTGATTGGGAAGAGATGAAAAGGAAAGCATGCAAACCTAAATGGCGCTTACTGCCGGTGGTTGCCTTTGCCTTTGTGAGCCTCTCGTGTTTTGAGATGGTTTGGGAATCTGTTGGACCGACCTCTGCGTTGGCAGAGGGCAACCTCAGTTTGAGGGGTGTCAAAGGCGAAGGGGTTCCTAAGGACTACAAGGAGGCACTCAATTGGTATCGGGAATCCGCTCACCATGGATACGCCTTATCTCAGTTTGTCCTAGGGTTGGTGTATGCCAAGGGCAAAGGCGTATTCCCAGATTACGAAGAAGCTGCCAAATGGTATCTGAAAGCAGGTGAACAGGGAGATGCCGATGCTCAGAACAACCTGGGGCTGATGTATGCTGATGGGAGAGGCGTCACCCGGGACTGCCGAAAAGCTGCAAATTGGTTTCGCAAAGCCGCCGAACAG
>DEAY01000465.1:570-752 GCA_002348345.1 Verrucomicrobia bacterium UBA2970 | reverse complement strand
ATGTACGCCAATGGCGAAGGGGTGCCCCAGGACTACAAGGAAGCGCAAAAGTGGCTAGCGAGATCTGCTGAACAGGGAGATGGGATCGCGCAATTCACCCTAGGAATGATGTATGCAAACGGTAGGGGCGTTGTTCAGGACCACAAAGAAGCGTTAAGGTGGTATCGCAAAGCCGCCGAACA
>DEAY01000465.1:0-255 GCA_002348345.1 Verrucomicrobia bacterium UBA2970 | reverse complement strand
TGGTATCGCAAAGCCGCCGAACAAGGGAATGCAGATGCACAGAACATGCTGGGTCGGATGTATACCAATGGAGACGGCGTGACCCAGGATCTGGTCAAGGCATATGCTTGGCACAATGTTTCGAGTGCCAATGGTGATCTTTACGCGGTCAACTTCAGAGATGAGGTTGCGAAAACAATCACGCCCGACCAGCTTGACGAAGCAATGAAACTTTCTCGGAAGTGGTTCGAAGAATATCAATCCAAGGACTGATCT
>DEAY01000433.1 GCA_002348345.1 Verrucomicrobia bacterium UBA2970 | reverse complement strand
CTCTGGCTGGGGAGGGCTCGAGCGGTGGGTCGGGCCGACGGGCATGACTTCTAGATTGACCGTCTCTGATGGAGGCTGTCTTAATCGGGCGGGCGAAGTGATCATGCGTTCGGATCATCATAAAGCGACGTCGACGGTTGAGGTATTGGGAACCCCCCTGCAGGTCACTGACTACGAGGTTTTTTCGGATTTTTGTCATCGGCGAGTGAAGGAGGCAGGTGTGTTTTCTGTCGACTTTACCAACACTCAGATCGTGACGATGCGACGGACTCAGGCCGCATTTCGGGCGGAAACCGAGGGGGTCGATTATTTCATCCCCGATGGCATGCCTCTGGTCTGGTGTATGAATCAGGGCAGGGCTGGCCTGAAGGATCGGGTCTATGGCCCGACTTTCTTTCGCCACTGCCTTGAGCGTACCACTAGGGAGTTTACCCATTATTTCCTCGGGGGATCCGAGGGTTGTTTGGAGCGCTTGCGAGAGCGGATGAAGCGGCTGAATCATGAGATCCAGATTTGCGGCTATCGAAACGGATATTTTTCGAGCGAGGAAGAATCGGAGATTGTCAACGAGATTAATGCGCTCTCGCCGGACTTCATCTGGGTGGGGTTAGGGACGCCGAAGCAGCAGTCGTTCGTTCATCGGTGGAAATCAATGATTCACCGCGGTGGGGTGTTTGCGGTGGGCTATGCATTCGACGTGAACGCTGGCACGAAGCCGGATCCTCCGCTCTGGATGCAGCGGATGGGTCTGGGGTGGGCTTTTCGATTGTTCTCTGAGCCTCGAAGATTGGCGGGGAGATACTTAAAATATAATAGTCTGTTCTTGTTTTTTATGTTGTGGGATGGTGTGTGTGGTCGAGCTATCACGTCCCATCTGAGGTCGGAACCGTCCAAAGGACCTTTTCATGATCCCGGCGGAACGTCGGATTAGTAGGTCGGAGAACGAAGAGTCGAATGTCGGAATCAGGAGAAAACGAAACGCCAGCGGTCGAAACGATTTCCTTCGTCGACGAACTGAAGCGGGCTTGGGGCAGACTCCCGCGCAAAGAGGTGTTTCTCGTTCTTTTCGCCTCTTGGGGGGCGCTCTTTCATTTTCTCGGCAATTCGACGTTCGGCTATACCGATACCAGCTCGATTTTCGCTTGGATGTACAATGCTTATAACGCGCCCCTTTCCGAAGATGGACATGGTAATCTAATCCCCTTTGTGGTGCTGGCCCTGGTCTGGTGGAAGCGGAATGCGTTGCTTGGGGATCATCTGGAACCTTGGCGGGGTGCGTTGGTCCTGGTGCTGGCTGGGTTGATGATGCATATCATCGGATTCATCGCTCAACAACCGAGGATCTCGATTGTCGGGCTCTTCTTGGGGCTTTACGGAATCATGGGGCTTTGCTGGGGAAAGCATTGGATGATCAACATCTTCTTTCCCTACTTTCTCTTTGCATTCTGTGTGCCGATCGGATCCCTGGCGCAGGTCGTCACCTTTCCGCTTCGGCTCCTGGTCTCCGAAATTGCGGTCGGGTTTGCGACGACCGCATTGCAATTGGACATCATCCGCGAAGGCACGCTCATCTTTGATGGGGATCGAACCTTTCAGTATGATGTAGCGCCGGCATGCAGCGGGATACGAAGCCTCATCACCTTGTTCGCCCTGACCACCATCTACGGGTTTGTGAGCTATCGATCGCTCTGGCGCCGTGGCCTCATGATGTTCGCCTCGATTCCCCTCGCCGTGTTGGGGAATGTGCTGAGGATTACCACGGTCATTGTGGTGGGCGATGTTTTTGGGATGGAGGCGGGGCTTAAGATTGAACAGAAATTGGGATTTCTTACCTTTTTGGTGGCCATCATTGGAATCTTCGTCCTCGAGCATTTTATTCGGGAAGGACAACCCAAAAAGGCAGTTGCTCATGAGAATTAGTCAGTGGATCTTTCCCGGGTTGACGGTCGGCCTGATTGCCTTGACAGCGGGGTTTTTGTCCTACTGGAAGGAGATTCAAGAGCTGGGTGAGCCAGGCCTTCGAGTGGAGGCGGAGGCAGAAGGCGGTGAGCTCGAGATTCTCTTCCCTGAGACCGTCCTTTACTACAACAGCCAGGAAAGGGAGATTATGGAGAGCGTGGTTCAGGCGCTGCCGCCCGATACGACCATTGATGTTCGCAGGTATCAGTCTTCCGATGGATTCTTCATTGATCTGACGGGCGTTCTCATGGGGACGGATCGGACGAGTATTCATCAGCCGCAATTCTGTCTGACGGGGCAGGGTTTCAACATTACCGAGACGAGTCAGGAAACCCTTGTCTTTGGAGAGGAATCCGGTGCGGAACTTCCTGTGATGCTCCTCAAGTCGGAGAAAGAGTTTGAGGGGCAGGTCTACACGGGGCTCTACATATACTGGTTCGTCGCCGATGGGCTCACCACGGCACAGCATTGGGAGCGAATGTGGTGGATGGCGAAGGGATTATTCGCAACGGGCAAATTACAACGCTGGGCCTATGTCAGTTGTTTTACGGTTTGTCTTCCTTCCCACGAGGAACTCGCCCTGAATCGGATGAAGGCTTTTTTGATGGACGCGATCCCGAGGTTTCAACCACTTGGAAAGGGCAAGCGCGTGGGTGGGGACGAACCCAGTGAAGACACGACGGGGGACCCAACGCCCGGTTTCGAGTCAGAGGGTTAGAGACCGCGAAGCGGCTTGATCAACTTTCCGGTGGCAAGAGGAGAAAGCATCCGATGTTAAGGCGACAACGACAAATCCGAGGTGACCTGTTAAAGATCGCTGATGGTTGCTTGTTTGGCCTGGGGTTCTTTCTGGCCTATGTAATCCGGTCGAACGAGACCTTTCTTGGGCCGCAGGTGCTCGGCTTCCTCGGGCTCTTCGGAGGGACGAAGGAGATTGAGAATTTTGATGATTTTCTGCCCGTCATGGTACTTTCGGTGCCGATCTCATTGGTGCTTTTGGAGGTGCAGGGATTCTATGATCGAGCCCTCGTACCCTCTCGAAAGGAAACGGCTTGGCAGCTCTTCAAGGGGTGCACGGTGGTCACCGTTGCGGTGGTCTTGGTCATGTTCCTCGCGCGAATTCAGTTGTCCCGTGCCGTGATCATCCTTTTCGGGACCATGAGTTTCGGTTTAGTGATGCTCAAGGAGGAACTGCTACTTCGCTATTCAAAATCCAAGCTGGGCCAATCTCATTTTCGGCGTCGGTTTATTTTGATCGGCGCGCCGGAGGATACTCAAAAACTGAGTGAGCGAATTGTCCATGAAGGAAAAACCGATCTCCACGTCGTTGCTGAAATCGACGTGAACCAGACCTCGATGGATGAATTCCTGGGGCTGCTTCACGACCATTCGGCCAATGGTGTGCTGATGTCAGCCAAACACACGTTGTTTGGGCAGGTGGAGAAGGTGATTCAGGCTTGTGAAGTTGAGGGGGTCGAAGTTTGGATGCTGGCCGACTTTTTTCATACGGAAATCTCGCGGACGAGCTTGGATGAAGTCAGCGGTCATCCGGTGATGGTTTTTCGAACGGCACCCGATGCATCGTGGCAAGCGGTCGCCAAACAATCAATGGACACGATGGGGGCCCTTTTGGCGATCATCGCGTTTCTTCCGATTCTGTTGTTTTGCGCGATCAGCATTCGGATCAGTTCGCCGGGACCGATCCTGTTTCGACAACAGCGTTCCGGCCTGAATGGTCGTCCCTTCACGATGTACAAATTTCGGTCGATGGTGACGGATGCTGAACAGCAAAAGAGGGAGCTTGAGGACCTCAATGAGATGGAAGGGCCTGTGTTCAAGCTGGCGGAAGATCCGCGAGTGACCTGGATTGGCAAGTTCCTGCGGCGGCGAAGTTTCGATGAACTGCCCCAGCTCTTCAATGTGTTGAAAGGGGAGATGAGTCTCGTGGGCCCCCGTCCCTTGCCGGTTGATGAGACCCTTCAATTTGACGATCTCGCCCATCGGAGACGCCTGAGTGTCAAGCCGGGGTTAACCTGTCTTTGGCAGATCAGCGGTCGAAACAATGTCAAAGATTTTCAGGAATGGGTGCGGCTGGATCTCGAATACATCGATAATTGGTCCCTCTGGTTGGACCTAAAGATACTGGCGCGTACGGTGCCGGTTGTCATCCTCGGGACGGGGGCGAAGTAGAATGTTTCTAAGGTTGGCTAGGAGTGATCGTATGATCTCCTAAATAATGAATCGAATTCCAATAGATTATTTCAAGAGGCTGAGGCTCTTGGAGAGGGTGGAAATGAGCAGTTTCTATTTGACCCGTCCCTTAAATTCCAGTAACCACCAAACCGAACAAGGCAACTTCAACCAGCTGGGTGATTTCCCCAAGCTGGTTCTTTGTTGCCCGGTACACAAAAAGCAGCGGATATCATGAAGTCTAAATCGTATCTAGGAATCGACTTTGGGGCCGGAAGCCTGAAGGTCGCCGAGTTCGAGCCGACGGAATCCGGCGGGATTTGCCTTCGCGCGTTTGGATCTCATCCACTTGGGCTCGGCGGGGCACAGGAGGCGGCTCGCGAGGGGATCATCAAGAAGGGGCTTCAGACCTTGTTGGCCGAGCAAGGTTTTGGTTCGAAGGACATCAATGTCTGTGCGCCGGGATTTCATGTGTTCTCCAAGTTTGTCAAGCTTCCTCCCGTCGACTCTTCGAAGGTCACGCAGATCATCCAGTATGAGGCGCAGCAAAACGTCCCCTTCCCATTGGAAGAGGTCGTATGGGACTATCAGATTTTGGGAACTACCACTACTGGAGAGCTTGAGGTTCTCTTAGTGGCGATCAAGACGGACTTGGTCGAGAAGCTTTTCAAGACGGCGGAGTCAAATGGGATGACGTTGAGCTTGGTGGATGTGGCTCCGGCGGCATTGTGTAATGCCTTCCGCTACAACTACGGTGATCTCGAGGGGTGCACGATGCTTCTCGATATTGGTGCCAAGACGAGCAACCTGATTTTCTTCGAGGAAGGCAAGGTTTATTCTCGAAGCATTAACATCGGGGCTAATTCCATAACCCAAGAGTTTGCCAACGAATCAAAAATTCGATTTCCGGATGCCGAGAAATTCAAGGTTGAGGAAGGGTTTGTGAGTCTTGGTGGGGCCTACGAGGACCCTGACAATCCCAAGCAGGCGCAGATCTCGAAAATTGCCCGCCAGGTGATGACCCGGTTGCATATTCAGGTCAACCAGACCATGCAATTCTACCGAAGCCAACAGGGTGGGTCGGCGCCGGTTCGATTGTTTCTTGCCGGAGGGGCCTCGATCATGCCTTACACGGCTCAGTTTTTCGCTGAAAAGCTGAATGTTGAGGTCGAATACTTTAATCCGTTTCGGACGATCCAGATTGATCCTTCCATCAACCTGGAGGACTTGGCGAAAGTCGCCCACTCCTTCGGAGAGGTCGTCGGGCTGGGGTTGCGCCGGGTGGTTCAATGTCCGGTGGAGCTTAACTTGATGCCTAAGTCCTCCCTGAGGCGTCAGGAATTTAACCAGAAAAAGCCATGGTTCATAGGTACGGTCTTTAGCCTCGTGGCGGTCATTGCGGCGATCGGTTGGTTTTTCTCACAACTCACCCAAGAAAAGCAGAGCGCGGTCAGCCAGTTGGTGCAGCGGGCGGCTCCCCTGGAGTCCTTGTTGAACCAGTTGAGACCTGAAGAATCGGCTCTCTCCTCGCAACTGCAGGAAGTACAGGAACTCACTCGGTTTGTTCATGAGAAGTACTTTTGGAACGATATTCTCACAGAAGTGCGTGGGTCTATTGTTGCTGCAGAGCGTGAGACTGAGCGAATGTTGGGCGTCCATACGGGGATCTGGATTTCAGAGATCAAACCGGATATCCCGGGGCTTGATCTGACCGAGGTCGAGGAGATCGATTATTACGCAGACGAACCAGGCCAGCAGCAGACCTTTATGATGGATGCCGAGTTGATGGCTCGTTACGGGTTGCTGCCGACGGGAGAGTTCGGGGGCATGGGGGGTGGGATGGATGATGAGGAGGAAGACCCTGAAGAAGGCTTGGTTGCGCGATTAAACCTCATTTGCAAAGGGGTGAATCGAATCGGAATCAACCAAAACGCCAACAATCAGTTAGCGTTCAATCTCCTGAATCAATTGCACTCCCGGACGAACCTATTCGATCCAAACGAGACCGAACTGACCGGGGAGCTGACGCCTGTCAGTCGCATGGACAATACCTTCGACTTTGAAATCACCATTAAACTAACCAACCCTCTGGAGCTTTAATACCATGAATTGGGTCAAGAGTAATATCGGACTGGTGGTTGGGGGCGTGGTCGCGCTGGCCCTAATGGGCGTCGCTGGCTGGTTCCTTTACACGCAAATGGAGGCAGAGAAGCGGGCGGAAGCCAATCTCGATACGGGATTATCGAATCTCAAGAGCCTATTGACTCGAGATCCCCATCCAGGGGATCCGGATCGGGGGGTGGACAACATTGGAGCCGTCCAGGCTGAACAAGAGAAGGTCGAGAAGACGCTCCTGGGACCCCTGCGGTCTTTGTTCAAACCCTTTGACGTTCCCGAAGACTTAGACACTTTCAAGTTCAAGAGTCTCCTTGAGGAGCGGATCGCCGTGATGCAACGGGCGGCAAGGGAATCTGGGACCGGATTGCCAAAAGAGGGAGATTCCAAGTACAGTTTCTCATTTAGCGACATTCGGCCCAAGGTTTCCTTTGCTCCCTCCACCATCCAACCCATGGCCTTTCAATTGCTTCAGATTGAGTCGCTTGCCGGGGTGTTGTTTGAGTCCAAGGTGCACTCAATCAATGGGATTAAGCGCCTCGAAATCACCGAGCCTGAGGAAGACAGTGAAGAAGAGGAAGAGGAGGATGATTATGACGATGAGGAGACATCATCCGCCTTCTCGTCATTTTCGATGACCTTGGATAGTGACAACTATCTGGAGGAAGGCGAGGCCATCACCAACGAAATCACCGGAGCGGTTATTTTTCCATTCCAACTGAGCTTCCAGTCCTTTTCGAGCGAGCTTTCCTCCGTCATGGCGGGGCTGAATGACAGCGATCATTTCTATCGGGTCAAATGGGTCGTGGTCGAACAGTCATCCGCTAGTAGTAGCCAAACGATGGATCCCAATGCAGCACTTTACGCTCCGGATCCCTCAATGCAGGCGGCCTATGGAGGGATGGCAGGAGGCATGGATCCGTCTCTGGCCGCCCGCTATGGCATGGCCGGCGGTGCTGCTGGGGGGGGCGGCAGCCCCTATGGGGGAGGACGTTATGGGGGTGCCTATGGTGGGGGTGGCTACGGAGCCGGTGGCTATGGTGGGATGCCGATGGGAGCCGGCATGCAAGACGAGTCATCGATGGACGATTTAGAAGAAAAACCATTGACGGTTAACATGCTTGTCGAGGTAATCTCCATTCCCCCGAAGTCAAAGGAGTCTGAAGAAGACGCTGAGGGTGATGGGTCTTCCGGATACGACGGATTTTAATTGGTTGCGAATGGAATTTCTGAAGAAACATTACGAGAAGGTTATTCTCAGTATCGTTCTCGTCCTGCTGGCTGTGGCGGCAGCCTACCTTCCCGTTCGGGTGGCGGCGGTTAACAAAGATATTGAAACCGAAGTGCCACGGGTAAATCCCAAAGAGTTCACCCCATTGGATATCAGCACGAACATCGCGACGCTTAATCGGGCCCAAAGAAAATCGAGACTCAAGTTGGCTGGAAACGACCACAATCTCTTCAATCCAGTGGGTTGGGTGAAGAGTAAGGATGGCGATCTCATGAAGGACCGGTTTTATGGTCAGAAGGGCCCTGAAGCCATCGTGATCACCCAAATCGATCCCCTCTTTCTACGGGTGCGTTATGATCGAATGGCGCAGGATGGGGGCGAGATCAAATATTACTTTGGGGTCACCCGAGAGGCCGATGAAAAGAAATCGAACCGCCGGGTGGTGACTCGAGCGATTCGCGCGCGAGAAAAGAACGATATCTTCATTTTGAAAGAAGTGAAAGGAGATCCAACCCGCCCTGAAGGGTTCGTCATTGACCTGCTGGCCGACAACCGGGAAATATTGGTCAGCAGTTCCGAGCCTTACAATGAAATTGCAGGCTACACTGCCAATCTCGTCTATCCGCCGGAAAACAACCGCAAATTTAACAAGAAGCGTCGGGGCGACAAGGTCACCATCGCAAAGAAGTCCTACGAAATCGTGGTCGTCCTCGACAATGAGGTCGTGTTAAAAGACACTAAAACAGACAAGCGAACGACGGTGACGGCGAATGCTTCTGAATAATTTTAGTAATTGTATGGGTCTCGAATTGAAAGCCAACCAGACTATGCTACGAGCATTTAGAACAGCGGTAAATCTTTCGGTGATTGTTGCCGCTACGGTGATGGGGACGGCACAGCCTGTCCAGTCGGTAGTAGAGGATGAAATTGTCAGGCGCGAGGAAGCTCTCATTGTTCTGCGGATGAAGCTTGAACAGGCGGACGCCTTGAAGGCTGAAGGCGAGCTCATGAAATCTGCACTCCTCTACGAGGAGGCCGTGCGTCAACTCGAGATCGTGGGTGAAATTTCCCAGGTTGAGGTTGAACGCGCGCGGACCCTTGAGGGCATGTCTGCCGTTCGCCTCAAATTGGCGTCAATGGATCAACGAGGAGGTCGTTTGGTTGAGGCCGACAAGCAAGTCGTCCGGGTTCTGAAACTCAATCCCAATGATCCGGCGGCGATCAAATTCAAGGAAGCCAACGACAAACTGCTGGAGGAGAACCGAGGTCGGATCCCGAGCCGAGAAACACTCGCATTGTTGCCGGAAATC
>DEAY01000042.1:5045-7284 GCA_002348345.1 Verrucomicrobia bacterium UBA2970 | reverse complement strand
TTCCTTCTATCTGCTGTCCTTGTTGGCAGCATCAATGCGAATGAGGATTTTGAGGCTGGGGAAGGCTTGCAGGTGACCCTGTCCTCCTCCGAGCCGGACATCGTCAGCCTAAGCAATATCGACATCGACCACCGGGGGCGTGTTTGGGCCTGTGATGTGGTCAATTACCGCCCCAACCGGGGCAAGCGTGCGGCAGGGGACCGGATCCTGATCATGGAGGATCTTGACGGCGACGGGAGAATGGATTCACACAAGGTCTTCTACCAGGGCACTGAGGTGGATGCGGCAATGGGGCTGTGTGTTCTTTCCGACCGGGTCATTGTCTCGGTGACACCCAAGGTCTGGGTGTTTTATGATGATGACGGGGATGACCGTGCCGATCGCAGGGAGTTGCTCTTTTCAGGGGACGGTGTCGAGCAGCATGACCACTCCTACCATTCACTGGTCTTTGGTCCGGATGGGAACCTGTATTGGAACTTCGGCAATACCGGCAAAAACCTGCGCGGGGTCGACGGCAATGTCCTCAAGGATATCCATGGCAGGCTGGTGGAGGACAAGGGCAAGCCGTTCTGGGGGGGCATGGTGTTTCGCTGCCAACTGGATGGCAGCAAGCTGGAGGTGCTGGGGCACAACTTCCGCAATAACTATGAGGTGAGCGTTGATTCCTTCGGATCGCTTTGGCAGTCGGATAACGATGATGACGGCAATCGTGCCACCCGCATCAACTTCGTGATGGAGGGAGGGAACTACGGTTACCTGGATGAGTTGACCGGAGAGGGCTGGCGCAAGAACCGTCCCGGGATGCACGAGGATGTTTCCTTAAGGCACTGGCATCTGAATGATCCCGGGGTGGTGCCCAACGTGGTGCAGACCGGGGCAGGTGCCCCAACCGGTATTACTGTCTATGAGGGCCGCCTTCTTCCGCGTGCCTACTGGGATCAGGTCATCCACTGTGAGTCAGGGGTGAACGTGGTGCGTGCCTACCCGATGAAGGAATCTGGGGCGGGATATGCCGGGCAATCGCTTGCCATGATGAAGAGTCGCAAGGATCGATCGTTTCGCCCGGTGGACGTGGCTGTGGCTCCGGATGGTTCATTGTTTGTCAGTGACTGGTATGATTCAGTGGTGGGCGGGTTCCAGCAACGCGATATTGTCAAGGGTCGCCTTTACCGGATTGCCCCGGAAGGGGCGCGCTATGTGCCTGGAAAACTGGCATACGATTCTCCCGCCGCCGCCGTGTCTGCGCTTAAGAATCCGAATTACTGCGTGCGATACAAGGCATGGCAGGTCCTGCACGGCATGGGAGTCAAGGCAGAGAAGGCCTTGCTTGATCTGTATCAATCGCAGAATCAGCGGCACCGTGCCCGTGCGCTGTGGCTTTTGGGTAAGATTAACGGGCGCGGGGAGCATTATGTCCGGTTGGCCGCGGGGGATGCCAATCCCGATATCAGGGTAACCGCCCTGCGGCTTGGCGTGCAGGTGGGAGTTTCACTTCGGGCCTTGATTGACAGGATGGCAGGGGATTCCTCGGCAAAGGTGCGCCGTGAATGTGCGGTATGCCTCAGGCTGGTCAAAGGTCCCGTGAAGGCCCAATTATGGCGGAAACTGGCGGTGACGCATGAGGCGGGTGACCGCTGGTTACTGGAAGCCCTGGGAATCGCTGCTGCAGATGACTGGGATGCCTGCCTTGAGGCCTGGTTGGAGGAGGTCGGAAAGGAATGGGACAACGCGGCCGGCCGTGAGATTGTCTGGAGGAGCCGCGCGAGCAGGTCGGCGGAATTTATCGCTAAAATCCTCAAGGATCCAGGGACAGCGGAAGGGGACAGGCCGGGATATTTCCGTGCACTGGACTTTCAGCCTGCAGCACGGAAGCAGGCGGCGCTTGAAAGTATCCTGTCAGGAGCCGATTAAGGTCCACTTTATTACGGTGAATGAGCGGCTGAAGTTGTTGCCTGTCTGCCCTCCCTTTGCCCCCACTGATCTTTTGGCGGGGGTGGTGAACAGTAAAAACGGGGATCGACTTTCCGGTTTTCTTTTTGGGGTGAGGGTGTTTAATGCCGGCCAATGAAGCAGCGAAGGGCGACCCTCCGGCGGCATACCGGTGAAACCAAAATCAATCTGACGCTCCTCGTCGATGGAAAAGGCGACTATTCGGTCGAGACTGGGATTCCCTTTTTTGATCATATGCTCTGTCTTTTTGCCAAACACGCGGTGATTGATTTAAAACTGAAATGCCGGG
>DEAY01000042.1:0-4759 GCA_002348345.1 Verrucomicrobia bacterium UBA2970 | reverse complement strand
CAAACACGCGGTGATTGATTTGAAACTGAAATGTCGGGGGGACATCGAGGTGGACGGGCACCATACGGTGGAGGATTGTGGCATTGCCCTGGGACAGGCGTTTCTGAAGGCGCTGGGCGACAAGAAAGGCATTCGACGTTACGGAAACGGGTTCGATCCCCGGAATCCATTCACTGCCGAGGCCTACGTACCGATGGATGAGTGCCTTGCCCGCTGTGTGATTGATTTCAGTGGGCGTCCCTACTTGGTATGGCGGGGAATGAATCAGTTGGGGTTCAAAGTGGTGAAGGCCGAGCGGGAGCAGGATATGTCATCAAGTTTCCGATTTGGATTGGCACGGGAGTTTTTCCAGGGATTTGCCAATGAAGCCCGGTGTAACCTCCATCTGGAGCTCCTCTATGGCGAGGAACCCCACCACGTCGTCGAGGTCCTCTTCAAAGCCTTCGCCAAGGCCGTGGATGCCGCCTGTCAGTGGGATCCCCGGATCGGCCAGCGGTTGCCGAGTACTAAGGGAAAACTTTAGGGTTTTGAATAAATCATCCGCCCCCCTCGTCTGATCTAATGCCGAAGTCTTTCGACAAGACCAAATGGTCTGACGACGAGTTAGTTGCGGTTGCTCGCAGCGGCGACGCCGAGGCGTATGAAGAGCTTGTTTACCGACATCGCGACAAAATATACGCCCGGGCCTTTAGCATGGTGAGAAACGAAGATCAGGCGCTTGATCTTTCCCAGGAAGCGTGGATTAAGGCGTGGCAACGTCTGCATCAGTTCCATGGCGATTCGAGCTTTCCAACCTGGATTACTCGAATCACCATCAATCTGTGCCTTGACTTCCTTCGCAAGGCGAAACGGCAGCGGGCGGAGTCAGTGGAAGCGATGGAAGAGAGCGGCGGCGGGGTGGAACGCCATCTTCCGGTGGTGACGCCGAACCCAACAGCTCGGTTGGAACGGGCGGAATTGAGGCAGAAAATCGATACGGCCCTGGACAGGCTCACGGAGGATCATCGCACGGTCTTGGTACTTCATGAGTTTGAGGATTTGCCCTACAAAGAAATCGCCAAGCGAGTGGGATGCTCGATCGGAACGGTGATGTCCCGGCTCTTTTATGCGAGGCGTCGAATGGCGGCGGTGATGACGGACTTAATGAAGGAACGCTAGATCCTATGGACACGCAAACGGTTCATCGAGTTCAAGCCTATGTCGACGGGGAGTTGCCGGAACAGGAGCGCTCCGAGGTGGAGGCGGTGCTGGCAGCGGATTCTGATGCCAAGGAGCTCCTGGAAGCACTGGAGGAAGGCCGAAAGTGGTTGCGGACAAATGAACTGGGACGAGTCGTTCCGGAGCCAAGAGACTTCTATTGGGCTCAGGTCGTGCGAGGGATCGAGCAAGCCCAAGCCCAAGCCGCTGAGGCTGAAGCGCAACAACTTGAATCCGAGCCCCTCCATCGTGAGGGGCGGTTGATCGCGGGTTGGGTGCGATGGTTGCTTCCCGTCGGGGGCTTGGCGGCCCTGATGATGGCCTTTGTGTTCAGTGAATACGTTCCGAGCGGCGGTCCGGTGGGAGGGATTGAAAAGGCCGCCAGTTATCATGAAGTCGACCACACGGTCGAAAATGGCGGCTTGATCACCTTCCGGTCGGATTCGGAGGGCGTCACCGTCGTCTGGATCACGTCAGAATGATTTTCCGAATTGCGCTTGTGCAATGGAACGTTTAACTGCAAGGCTTTGACCATGCCAATATTCATACGATTTCGAACGTTGTCCTGTGCGCTGCTGCTCGGGATCCTATGGGCGGCAATGTTTGTCGAAGGCGCCGAAGGCAAGAAGTTTCATTCCCAGTTGGTTTGGTGTACGGACAAGGCGAAACCCGAGGGACAGAAGCTCAGTCCTCTCGATGCGAAATTGGAGGGCAAGGTGAAAAAGATCTTCAAGTGGAAGAATTATTTTGAGATCTCTCGCAAGATTATTGACCTACCGAAGGATGATGGAAATCGGATCCGAATCAGCAATCGTTACGAGGTGGTGATTCGGGAGATGGATGCCGAACAAATCGAGGTCGAACTCTACGGCGACAAGAAACTGACGGGTAAAGTCGTTGAACGGACTGGGCCGATTCTTAACAAGGGGGAACATCTTGTGATCGGAGGCGATGATCAGGACAACGACGGGGATGCGTGGTTGTTGGTGATCTCCGCCGCCCCCCAATCGGAGTAGATTGGCTGCGCTTAGGTCGCTCGGGTTGTCTGTCAGCGTTGTGGTTGGGGCGAGGCTTTGAGCGAAAGGAGCGAACTCTTCTTAGGGAACGCACGTGTCGAGGCAATGGTCGCAGGTTCGCTTGGTCGCTTTGGCCTCCCTTTGCGCGGTCCTCTGGGGAAGTGCCTTTCCGGTGATCAAGGGGGTTTATGCGACTTGGGATGATCCCGCCTTGGAGCTGAGACTGTGTTTTGCTGGAGTGCGGTTCACCGCCGCCGGGCTTCTGATCGCTCCCTTCTGTTGGCGCGAGGTAAGATCGTGCCGAAGCGGGTCGGTGGCTTGGGTCCTCCTCCTGGCGTTGACTCAGACTCTGCTCCAATACGTTTTTTTCTACAGCGCTTTGGCTGTTTCGAGCGGAGTTCTGGGTTCGATTCTCGTCGGGACGGGGAGTCTGTGGTGGATCGTGCTGGCTCCGTGCTTGCTCAGGACCTCGCCGCCGCAAGGGCGGCACTGGACGGTCATTGTGCTGTGTTCGTTGGGGGTGATCCTGGCGGTCTATGCCCCGGGAGCAGGGAGCGGTCGTCCGGTGCTGGGGTCGGTATTGTTCCTCGGTTCCACGCTTTCAGGGGCGCTGGGCGCGATTGTGATCGTGCCGGTGTCGAGATTGATGGATGTCCGGTTGGCGACCGCAGGCGCTCTGTTTCTTGGGGGGATCGCCTTGATCGGACTGGGGCTCCGCGGTTTGCCCGACTTTGTCGGATTGCTGGATCGTCGTCTTTGCCTGACAACGCTTTATCTCGCCGTGGTATCGGCAGGTGCGTTCTCGACTTGGAATTGGTTGGTGCGGGAATACAGCGTCAACTTGTTGGCGGGTTACCGATTCCTGATTCCGCTCTCAGCCGTGACTCAATCCACACTCTTCATTGATGGAGAATCCCCCGGGATTGGGATTCTGGTCGGTGGTGCCTTGATTGTCGGGTCCCTGCTCTTCCTGCATCGCGTCGAGAACCGGGCGGGATGAGCTAGCTAGCGTTGGTCGACGTTGGCTACCCTTTGTTGCTTGGCCTCCATATCAATCTTCCAAAGCATGGCCTGGGTGCGAAACACCAGGACGATCAGACCAATGAGAAAGGCCCAGAAGAAGAGGGGGACGGTGATGGACCACCAGGTAGTTCCGATGAAAACGATGGAGGCGTTCATCCCGATGACGAGGAGTCTCACCTCCGTCGGACCGACTCCGAAATAACTGATTTCGAACTTGTTGGTGGCGGCAAACCAGAGAAATGAATTGACCATGTAGCCGCCGGTGAGCAGGAGAAGTCCAAAGAAGTAGTGGGCCAATCCATCGGGGGCCATGAGGTAGTAACCGATCACAATGATACTCTGGAATACATAATCGAGAAAATGGTCCATGTGAAAGCCCCACTTGACGAGGCCAGTGTCTCGGTGTCGTCCAATGGCCCCATCAAATAGGTCAGTCAAATACTGGAGAAGAATCATCAGGGACACGGCCCACAACCAATGGAGGTTCCAGTTCGCCAGACCAAAGAAGACCAATGCCAGCAGGCTCCACAGAAGCGTGAGAAGGGTCAGGTGGTAGGTCTCCAGCCAGGAGGGGATGTAGCGGATGGAGCGCTTGACGAACTTTTTTTCCCATTGCCCCAAATAAGATTCGCCGACCTTCTTGTCGCCCGCAAAACGTTCGCCTTCCATCCCTGAATCCTAAGAGGATTGGGTCCCGTTGGGAAGGGGCTAGTTTCCCTGTTCCTTGGCCTGGGCTTCAATTTGCTGGTAGCGAGTGATGGCCCACTCGAAAGTGGCCTGGGCTTGCGCTCGCTCCTTGGGGTCGATGCTTCGCTGCCGGGTGCGCCAGAGCTGTTTGATGGTTTCCTGACACCATCTGGCGCTGTTTGAGGACGCTCGGATGGGTTGTCGGCTGACCAGAACGGTGACCGGATTGGTGTGCAACTGTGGAAAATGGCGGAGAGCGATCCAACTGCTCTGTTCGATGGGGATTTGAAACTCGAGGAGGTGTGGCATGCCGTCCGCGGGCACGAGACGGGTCTCGACTGCCATGCCGTTGACGACCAGCTCAACCCTCCGGCTCCCACCGGTTGTTCTCCCTTCAGGGGGTGGGCCATGAAAGGTCACCGTGTCGCCCGTGAACCGAGCGCCTCCGGGAGGGACAAGTTGGCCCTGCGCAACCGTTCTGGGCGTGCTCGGGGCAAACGCGACTTGCGCCTCAACCTTGACCCGGGCGGGGGTTTCCAAATTGACTTCGGAGAAGCCGGGGGCAGTCCCATTGACGGTAAAGGCCAGCGCGTGGGCGAAACCGTCGGAGACATAGGAGCGTCCGCTCGCCAGGCCCGCACACCAATCGTCAAATTCAAGGCGTCGCACGGTTCCGAGTTGGACATAAACGCGGCCCTGGCCGACACGGCTCCCGCTCATGCATGGAAAGTCGGTTTCCCCGCTGACTTTGAGGGGGAAGCCGCAATTGAGAATGTGATACCACATGTTCCACTCGGGAATTCGGGCGGTATCCATGGCGCTGATGAAATCGCAGA
>DEAY01000293.1 GCA_002348345.1 Verrucomicrobia bacterium UBA2970 | reverse complement strand
TTACTGAGATGGGACTAACTCAGTGCAAATCTGTGATCGTAGCGGCCGGAGCGTGGACCAGCCTTTTTATGAGAAATCTCGATACTAGGATTCCGCAACTCAAGGTCCGGTCATCAGTATTTCGCACCGCCCCGATCTCGGGAGGCCCAGAAGCTTGCATCTACTCCTCAGGCTTTACGATTCGGAAGCGCTTAGACGGTGGTTATACCGTTGCATTGGGCGGTCGTACCCGGATCCCCTATGATCTCACGCCAGATTCGTTTCGATATCTTAGAGACTTTCTTCGTTTAGCCTGGATGAGTCGCAAAAGCCTTAGACCCCGATTATCTGACCGGTTAACGATTGAGAGTAGTTATCCCGCGCGCTGGAGTTCTACCCAAACGACAGTTTTTGAAGAAGAGCGAATTCTCAATCCGGAACCGATAGACCGTTTATTGAATCAGGCAAAAGAAAATATCTCTGCCGCGTTTCCGCTATTTAAACAGATGAAGATAATTGAACGGTGGGCGGGAATGATTGATGTGACACCTGATGCGGTACCAGTGATTTCCGAGGTTGATGCGCTCCCCGGTTGCGTTATTGCCACCGGATTTTCCGGACATGGGTTTGGAATCGGTCCTGCGGCGGGAGAACTAGCAGCCCAAATGGCTGTGAACCAGCGCCTTTTCTTAGATCCTCAACCGTTCAAACTATCCCGATTTCACGATGGGACCGACATAGAACCAATTGCCGGCGTATAAAACAATTGCTCAAACTAACGTATAGAGGAGACTCTTAAACAATGGTTGATGAACTTGAGCCTTGGGAGTGGAGTGAATCTCACTGGCGTGGCCTGGTAAATCAGGTCAGAGCAGGCCGAAACCTACTACCGGCGCGGTGGCCGAATGATGCAGCTGTTGCGGTAGCGCTTTCATTTGATTCAGATCATGAAACTAATGAACTTCGGGACGGAGGTAAATCAGTCGGGAGGTTATCCTGGGGTCAGTACGGAACAAGAAAAGGCGTGCCCAGAATCCTTCGCGTCTTGGAAAAATATCAGGTCCCCGCCACTTTTTTTGTTCCAGCGGTTGCTGCGCTTTTGCATCCTGATGAGCAACGTCAGGTGATCGACCACGGGCACGAAATCGGTATTCACGGCTGGATTCATGAGCTCAATTCCGTTTTACCGTATGACGTAGAGAAGGATTTGATGTTCCGGGCGGCGGACACACTTGAGACTATCATTGGAGTCCGGCCCGTTGGACTGCGAACACCTTCTTGGGATTTCAGTCCACATACGCTGCGGATAGAGCGTGAACTAGAGTTGCTCTATGACTCCTCTTTGTTTGCGGATGACGATCCCTACGAGTTGCTTGATCATGGAGAACCTACCGGGATTATTGAACTCCCAGTTGAGTGGATTCGCGATGATGCCGCCTACCTCATGATGGCCAGATTTAGTGGGCTGAGACCCTATACCCCACCTACAGCCGTTTTTGATATTTTCAAGCGGGAATATGATCAGGCTGTGAAAGAGAAAGGACTATATGTCTTAACGATGCATCCCCATGTCATCGGGTATCGATCTCGCATATGGATTCTTGAAAGCCTAATTCAGCATATCCAGGATTCAGGCCAAGCCTGGTTTGCAACCCACGCCGATATCGCTCGACATATTAAAACGGAAATGGGTGCGAACAGTTGAGGCAAGATTCTTACAGTGCAGCGAAACGCTTCATGGGAAGATAGGAATTAGAAAATATCTCGAAACATGAACAATGACCAATTCAAATTAGAACTCGATCATGTTGGATTAATCCTTCGGGACTTAGAAGTCGGCAGGGCGATCTATGAAGGTCTCGGCTTTAAGTTGACGCCACGGAGTCTCCATTCGGGCTCTCGTGAGCCAGGCCAACCAGTGGTGGAATTCGGCTCAGGCAATCATTGTGTGATGCTTGAGAAAGGGTACTTCGAGGTAATGGGTCTAACCGACCCAGATCTTTACAGCACCGCACGAACGATGCTCAAAAAGTACGAGGGACTGCATATTATTGCTTTCGAGGGTGCAGATGCAAAAAACAGCTACAGAATGTTGTCGCAGCGTTTTGATGGTGTCCAAGAGCCACGACGGCTCGAGAGGGTAGTTGACATAGGATCATGCAAGGAGGAAAGCCGAGCCGTTTTTAATAACGTTACACTGGATCCGAACCTCTTTCCTGAGGCGAAAATCATATTCATTGAACACGTGACTCGTGAATTGCTCTGGCAGCAAAAGTGGATGGAGCATCCAAATGGCGCGCTATCACTCGAAGAGGTGGCACTGTGCGTCGAGGATGTGGACTCTGTTTCTGAAAAATACTCACGGCTTTTTAACTCTAAACCCGCTTTCCCGATGAAAGGTGTTGCACAGTTCAAACTATCGGAAGGCAAAGTCTATATTGTGAATCCCGCGGCCTTGGCTAAATGGGTTCCCGGCGTCTCTCCGCCTGCCGTGCCTTCTGTTTTTGGCGTTGGGTTCAGTGTGCGCGACCTAGAGGAGACAAAAAGGGTGTTAGACACGAACAGTGTTAACTACCAGAGTCATCCATATCCTGGAATATGGATTCATCCAGATATCACCGGTGGTGCCGTGGTCTCTTTCATGCAGTCTGAGTAAAGCTATCGTGTTGCCATCAGACAGTGTTAACTAATGAATTGTTCTGGCCTTTTTAGGAGTCTTGGCTACGAACCATGAGGTTGGGAGTTCGAATCTCTCCGGGCGCGCCACGCATTGCTTCGGAACCAACCGGCTTCCTCGCGGGTCTTGATGGTGTGGCAATTGGCGCATCGAACATCACACTTCGCGATTTCCTCGACAATTGCTGCGACCCCGTAGCCCTCGGCCACGAGGACGGCGACCGAAGCGCGCTTGTCGTGGCGATCGCGGTGGTCAAACTCCAGTGCGCGCGGGTCAGACATTCCACAGTCAACACATGAGTGGCGAGTTAGGTACTCCCATACGTACTCCCACGATCGGGCAAGGGATGCAGAACGTTGGGCTCTGGCTTTCCGGAGGTAGTAGTCCCGATTCCTCCGGTAGTGCTCTCTGCCCCTGCGGCGGCGACAGGAAACACATATCCGTTCCTTTCCGCGCTCATAGTTGGGAAGGACGCCCTGGCAGGTGTGGCAGTGGGCAATGGCCTCAGCAGTCGACTTCACGGTGAGAGTTTTGCGTGCGGCTCTGACACTTACAGAAGTGCAAGGCCATGGTTCTTGTATTTCGTTTCGGTCTCCTGCATTTAGGCTCCGAGCATGAGCCGCAGAGCACTCGATTCCTTTGCCCGCGTACCTCTCATCAACGGAGCCTCGCCGCTCGAACGCTGGGATCGGCTCACCCGGGACCTGGGCGGCGACGTCGAAATCTGGGCCAAACGCGAGGACCTGAATTCCGGCATCGCCTACGGCGGAAACAAGACGCGCAAACTCGAGTACTTGGCCGCTGATGCCCTGGCGCAAGGCTGCGACACCCTCGTGTCCATCGGTGGCGTTCAGTCCAACCACACCCGACAAGTGTCCGCCGTGGCCGCCAAGTTGGGCTTGAAAGC
>DEAY01000447.1 GCA_002348345.1 Verrucomicrobia bacterium UBA2970 | reverse complement strand
CCGGTTGCTGGTTGATAACTATTTTCCGGAACGTGAAATCCGGACCGAGGAAACCAGCGCCTGGGTGCCTCACGTGGCTGCTGTACCAAAGGTAAGGGACTGGATGAAACGGAAGCAACGGGAGTGTTTGCAGTTTGGATCGTTGGTGATGGAGGGGCGGGATATAGGCAGCAACGTCTTTCCCGAAACCAACTACAAGTTTTACCTCGATGCCCAACTGAGTGCCCGTTCTCGTCGACGCGAGGCGGAGGGGGTTCGAGAGGATCTGGCCGCCCGAGATCAGAGGGACAGCCAGCGTGCTGCGGCCCCTCTGATGGTTCCGTTGGGTGCGGTTTTGATTGATACCTCCGATCAAACCCCCGAAGAATCGAGTGGGTTGATTCTCGAGAAGATCCGGGAGCGGATGAAGGAAGAGGCGTGTTGAGTGGGCCTGGGGGAGCCGCGTCATGAGGCCGCTTTACCGTTTTTACTGGTTGCTTTTCCGGAGTGTTTTCACGCTTTATTTTCGTTGGAGGGTTCATGGTGAGAATCATATTCCTCAATCGGGGCCGGTGATCCTGGCGTCCAACCATGCGTCCTTCCTTGATCCGCCGCTTGTCGGCAGCGCGGCTCGACGGGAAGCGTCCTATCTGGCCCGCGAATCGCTCTTCCGGGTGCCTCTCCTTGGCGCGTTGATTCGATCGATCAATGCCCTGCCGGTCGACCGGGAAGGGAAGAGCCCCCGAGGACTCAAATCCATCGTGGCGCGATTGGCAGAGGGGAAGCCCGTGGTGCTCTTTCCGGAGGGAACCAGGAGTCTCGATGGATGCTTGTTGCCGGCTCGCTCAGGGGTGGGCTTGGCCGTCGCCAAATCAGGTGCACCAGTCGTGCCGGTTCGAGTTTTCGGTTCGTTTGAGGCTTATTCCCGTAAAATGTGGTTGCCGAGACCGAGGAAGATCTCCGTGGTATTCGGTCAGCCAATTCGGTTTGATGAGACGATTGAAGCGGCCCGGGCCCAGGGGAAGGCTCGAATGAAGGCGGTCTATCCGGAAATCTCCGAGCGAATCATGGCGTCAATCGCCTCGCTTGAGCTTCCGAAAGCCTAGCTTACGGGAACGGCGTTCTGGCACTTTGGGAAGGCAAGGATCGGCGGAAAGAGGGGCTTTTTCACCTGGCTGCAGCCGGGCTATTGAGGAGGGTGGGTGACTGCCAACAAGAAAGGGGAGATCCCTTCAAGGAATCTCCCCTTCCAGCAGGTCGTCGGCCTGTTCCTAGCGAGCAATAAAGAACTGGGATGCCGCTTCCGGGTTCACGACGAAAGGTGACGTCGCCCCCGGAATGGGGAGGAACGGTCCGTCCACGGTTGGCCCGGCGGAGAGGCTTCCGCTGAAGGCAATCGAGAGCGTGCCGTCCGCGGCCCGAATGATTTCAACACTCGCCGGTCCGGCGGGCTGTCCCGGAATGGGCGGAAGCACGATCGGAGGGAGAACGACAGGCGGTTCCGGCGTTGGCTCCGGCTCGATCACTACAGGAGGAGGCTCGCTGCCGCAATCGATTGCCGGCACTTCGACCAAGCCTGCCGTATAGTGTGCCTTGGCTTCGGCGACGCTCAGTGCCCGCCCATAGAGAGCGACGCCGTCGATGCGGCCACTGTAGTAGCCCGAGGCACCATTGAAGTTGTCATGGCGTCGAATATCGGCCCAACCCAAGCGAACGTCACCGGTATGGTTGTAGAGAACTCCGACGCCTTCCACCTCACCAACCTGTTTGCCATTGACAAAGAGACGCATGACGCCGCTCAGGCCTTGATCGTTGGGGGTGAAATCCCCGTCGAATGAAGCCACGACATGATAGGTCTCACCCTTGGTGATGGGCGTCGAGATGTAGGCAAGAGGGGTGTTCGGTTCGTTTTCTGGCGCTCCCCAGGCTGATCCGATATTGTTGTCCGTCATCCGATTGAAGGCGAAGAAGCCTAATTCCGCTTCATTGGGATCATCGGAGTCCTCGGTGCCATAGAGGTAAACGGCGAGAGCTCGGTCGCCACCCCCTTGTTCGTAAAGGGTCGCCATTCGATTGGGATCGGCGCTTCCATCGAGACTCCCGTCCGCGCGAGGAAGTCGATCTGCGTTGAACCAGAGCTCCACGGATTTCTCATGCCACGTCGTATTCCGTCGAGGAGGCCCTCCAGAGCCGACGTCATTGATGCGCCAGTGGTTCGGAATCGAAACCCATTGTTCCTTTGATCCGTCGAGTCGAATCGATGTGCCGGGATCGGCCGGAACGAGTCGTTCGGCGCCCAGTTCAACACCATTGACGTATCGGGCATCGAGATTCTGGCCGATCGATGCGATCGCGCTGTCTCCCTCACAGTCGCCGAGGCGCCAGTAGGCAAAGGGGTTCGCCCGCAGAACGGCCTCCACACCACCGGGTTGTTCAAATGAGAACGTTCTCTGGTGGGATCCTGCGCTATCCTCGAAGCTCACGGTGTAGCTGTGGGGGCCTTCCGCGAAGCCTCCGTCGGGGGAATAAGAAACGCTGGTGCGGCCGGATCCCTCAACAACCGTCGCATTCACCGCGGTCCCGTCCACCGAGAGTTTGAGGTTGGAGAGGCCAATTCCCGTTTCAATCTGAATGGCAATTTGCTCGGCAAAGTGGTTGCCGGTGGGGCTCGCATCGACGACGGCGGGTCGTCCCTTTCCTTTGCTGTAGGCCTTCAATGCATTGGGATCAGCTCGATCGTTGATCAGGTGGCGCTCTCCATCTTTTTCGGTGAACCATTCAACACTGGCACCGGCACGGCCTTCCCACCAAAGCAGTCGGAAGGGGTAGGTGCCAGCCTCATAGGTGACGACGTCGAAGGTGAAGTTCGTGGCACCGCCGCCGCCGTTTTGGAGTCCGACCAGGACCTGTTGATCCTCGGGGCTGAATCCGGAGGTCACCTTGAATCGATCGTCGCTGTTGACGCCCATGGTGGTGATCCCTTTGGGGAGTTCAATCCAGGTGGTCCAAACCCCGACGAGACCGTCGGTGTCGGGATCGTCGGCCTCGTAGTCAGGATCGTTGTCTGGTCCGATTCCCGGGAAACGGGTGTTGGGATGGCCGGTAGCATCGTCGAAGTTATCGCCCCCCGGCCCTTCGTCGGTTGCCTGATCGTAGTTGACCAGGTCGGTTTCAAAGGGATCTTGGCGAACCCAACCGTCCGCATTTTCCCAGTCGACGTCAATTTGATTGCGATAAGGCTGACCCGAGAGGTCGGTCGCCAGTCCTGCATGTTGGAGCTCGGCGAGCCCCTCTTGGTTGTTGTGGAACCAATGGTTGTTATTGCCGATCTGGCGAACGTTGATTTGAGAAATCTCACCGGTGAAGCCCGAGGAGGATGAATCCACATCAGCGCTGGCAATCAATTCGGGTCTCAATGACACGAAGGTTTGGGGCACATTGATGGAAGCAGTCGCCGAATGGTCCCCGAATTTCACCTCGACCATGAGAGCCTCCCCTTGCGCAGGATAATTAATGTCGGTGATTGCGGGGTAGGGGCGGGAAACGGTGACGATGCTGCCCGAGCGATTGGCCTGGACGGCGACCGGTTCTCCGTTCTCCATGGCCGTGATCGTGCCGATATCGATTGGGGCGCTGAACTCTTGAAAATTGAGAAACCAGCCGTTTTCGTCTCCGCCGTAGCCGACAAAACGAGGCGCGATGGCAGCGTCGCCGAAGTCGGCATCTTCCTTCTTGATGAGGGCCACCGAGGCCACTGCTAGTTCGAAGTCATCGACCACCACATTTCCCTGTTGTCCCTCCGCGACGGTGCTCACGGTGATTCGGTCATTGGCGGACAAGTCCTCGAGAACAATGGCCAGAGCCGCCGAGGAGTGATTGTGGCCATTGGCGTTGCGAATGTAGTGAGTTTTTGTTTCGGCCCCGCGGACCTCGACCCCATTGACTTCCACGGTAATCTTGGGATTGGGGCGGTTCACCGAGCTCTGCATGTTGTCGTGGTAGACCAGCAGATAGGATCCAGCGGATCGAACGGTGACTTCGGAATCACCACTCGAATGATTGTAGGTCCCGGTGTCACTGATATTGGCGGAGTCCCATAGCATAGCGGCCTTTTGAGGGGGGTTGAAGTTGTCGATGACGTCGGCATCGACCTCGGCGGCAGTGCTTCGGAAAACGCCGTCCGACCCGAGACGTTCGATGTAGATCGACCCTTGGGTTCCGTCGGCAATAATGATCGGGCCGCGATCGTTGGGGACAACCGCCCGTTGCTCGGTTTCGATGCTCAAGCGGCTATTTCCGGAAAGTTCGAGGACCCCGGCATAGTGGATGGAGGAATTGACATGACCGTTGGCATCCCGGATGTAGCCTTGCTGAAAGGCTCCCAATTCGATCGGTTCTCCATCGATCAGGACGCGGCCGGCAACGGAGGCTCGTTGACGGGGGCCGTTGAGGGGGAGGTTGACAAAAACGAGATAGTTTCCACTCGAGAGTGAAATCGATTCGCCACCGTCGGAGTGGGTGTAGCCCGAATCCTTTCGGATGGAATCCCAAGCAATCGGTGCTGGATCCTCGCCGTTCTCCACATCCCGGAGAAGGCTGGTATCCCCGTCGGCGGGGCCGGAGGTGAGCCCTGCGAACACGGATCGGCTGTCATCGACTAATTCCGCGTAGAGCGTTGCCGCAGCGCTGATTTGACTGATGTTGGCGACCGAGCCGTGCTTGTTCACTTTCACCTCGATCACGTCTCCGGCTTTGAGATCGGGGATCAACGAATAGGAGTGGTCAGAAGACTCGTTCTGAATATTGGCGTTCCGGGGTTGGTTCCGGATGTAAGAGGATTGTCCGATCGTCCCAGGAACCCGATCGCCATTGACGTAGACCTCGATTTTTTGAACCGGTCGATTATCAGCCGCATTGGGCAGAGTCGCATAAGGGACGGTCGCCAGAACCAGATAATCGCCGTCCTTCAGAACTTTCAGTTGGTGCCCGGTTTCGAAGGAGTGCTCAAACGCCGTCGGATCGATGGAGGACGCCAGATTCCAGAGAATCGATTTAGGTGTTGAACTATTTAGGTTTGCTGTCCCGTCTTCGAGAAGGTTGCCTTGCAATTGAGCGGCATCTTTCACGACAGCCGAGACGTTTGGTGCAAAGGTCAGAAGACCTAGGCACACCAGAATGAGGTGTCTTATCGCATTCATAGATTGAATGAATTCTTACCATAATTTCGGTGAAATGAAACAGGAAACTAGCCAAACTCTAGGGTTGGCTGGCCCCGGCCCTGTGACATCATTTTGGGTAAGGAGGGATTGGCCCGCTTCACAGGATTGGATCGGCCAGGCGACACAGCCCTGCGGTGCCAGTTAGGCCAGGATCTCGTGGACGACTTGGCCGTAGACATCGGTGAGACGGAAGTCTCGTCCTGCGTAGCGGTAGGTCAGGCGCTCGTGATCCAACCCCAGGAGGTGAAGGAGGGTGGCGTGGAGATCGTGCATGTGGGTTTTTCCTTCCACGGCCATGTAGCCCCATTCATCTGTCGCGCCGTAGGAGACTCCGGGTTTGATACCCGCTCCGGCGAGCCAAACGGTGAATCCGTGCGGGTTATGGTCTCGCCCATTGTTATTTTGCGAGAACGGAGTCCGGCCAAATTCTCCCCCCCACCAGACAAGGGTGTCTTCGAGAAGACCTCGGGCTTTCAAATCTTGGAGGAGGCCGGCGACGGGTTTGTCGACGGCCTTGGCGTGTTCGGCATGCTTGGGCATGTTGGCGTGTTGATCCCATCGGGGATTGCCGCCGTGATTGTCACTGTAGTTGACCTGGATATAGCGCACGCCAGATTCCGCCATCCGTCGTGCCATGAGACATTGTTTTCCAAAAGCGTCCGTTTCCTTCTCCCCAATCCCGTAGATCGCCTTGGTGGCCTCGGTTTCCCCATTCAGACTGGTCAGGTCAGGGGCATTGATCTGCATTCGGTAGGCCAATTCGAAGGCGTTGATGCTTGCCTCGATGTCATCTTCGGAGGACGCGCTATGAGCTTGGCTTCGATTGAGTTGTTGGAGTAACTGGAATTGCCGGCGCTGTTCGCCGGGAGTCATTCGCTCATTGAGGATGTGGTCGATTCCAATTCTGGACACCGGTTGCTCGGCTCGACCGATCGCGGTCCCCTGGTGGATGGCGGGGAGGAAGGCGTTGCCGTAGTTCTGAGGGCCGCCCATGCGTTCGGTGGGCATGAGACTGACGAAGGCCGGCATGTTTTCGTTCTCGCTTCCGAGCCCGTAACTCACCCAGCTCCCAACCGAGGGCCTGACTTGATTGACCGAGCCGGTGTGCAGGAACAGAGTGGCCGGGCCGTGCGCGATCCCCTCGGTATGCATCCCGTGGAGGAAGCAGAGATCGTCGACATGTTTGGCGGTTTCCGGGAAGAGATCGGAGACGGGGTGGCCGCATTGACCATATGGTTTGAACTTCCAAAGCGGTTTCATCATCGTCCGCTTGGTCATTTGGCGGAAATCGTTGAATCGATAGCCGAGGATATCGACTTCCTTTTGATGGTTGGCCAGTAACTGGGGCTTGAAATCGAAGCTATCGACGTGGCTCGGCCCTCCCTGCATGAAAATAAAAATGATTCGCTTGGCGCGTGCCGGGAAATGTCCCTGCCGGGCGGCGAGGGGATTGCTCAAGCTGGCCGACAGGTGATCTCGAGCGAGGCCTGCAAGGGCGATGGATCCGAATCCGCAAGCCGTTCGCTGGAGCATCTCGCGTCGGGTGAAAAGGGGGGGCGTCTTCATCGAATGGGTTATTTGAGGAATCGATAGTCAACCGAGGCGAAGAGCGAATGCATGAAATGACTCCACCGCTTCAGTTGCTCTGAGGCCAGTGAGTGATTTGTTCCGAGGTAGGTCAGGGCATGCTGGGATTCCTCTGTTGAGGGGCGGCGGCCGAGGGCCCGGAGATAAGCCTGCTCGAGCAAAGGAACCGTCTCGGCGGTCGGAAAATCGGCGAGGAGTCGGGTAGCGGCCCGAAGCGCCTGCTCCTGCACAAACTCGGAATTCATGAGGTAGAGCGCTTGGGTGGGGAGGATGCTCTGATTGCGGCGTCCTACCGGGAAACTGGGGTTGGCGAAATCAAAGGCGCGCAATAGCGGATTCAAGCCTTCCTCCCGGAGGACGGGGATATAGACGCTGCGATAGGCAGGATTCACGAGGCTCGGAACATCCAGGGTCACTTTTTGGAGCGCGGTGTCTTTCTGTGCGGCTTCCGGAAATAGGCAGTCGACAGCTTCCTCCGATAGCGTTCCTGAAATGAGCAGCATTGCGTCGCGAATTGCCTCGGCCGTCAGGCGCTTGCGTTCCATTCGCCAGCGGGTGCGGTTCTGAGGGTCCGCGGCCGCCTTTTCCGGATGGAATGCGGTGCTTTGCTGGTAAGTCTTGGAGAGGACCATCGCGCGAATGAGCCGCTTGGTTGACCATTCATCGTGGACGAAGCGACTGGCCAGGTGGTCAAGAAGTTCGGGGTGGGTGGGTCGGTCCCCCTGAGTCCCGAAATTATCGACGCTACGGACCAGTCCGCTGCCGAACAAATGGCTCCACACTCGATTGACCCAAACCCGGGCGACCAGTGGATGAGCGGGGTTGCTCATCCATTCGGCCAATTCAAGGCGCCCGCTTTGGCCGTGGGGGATGCTGGGAGGATTGTGTGGGGGGGGCGTCATGGCCCGCAGAAAGCCGCGGGGGACGTCTTCACCTCGCTGATGAACATTGCCTCGGATGCAGACTTGGTAATCTTCAGTCAACGTCTCGTCGGTAACCCCCAGGGTCTGGGGGATCGGATCGGGTTCATGATGGGAGAGTTCCGCAATCGCGTTCTCGACCGTCGAGAGGGTTTCTCCCGCAGTGGGGGGCTCCAGGGCTTTCAGGCGTTTGAGTTCCTGATCGAGCTTCTTTTTCTCTAAGAGGAATGAGGCGAGTGCTTGACGATGCCGGTTGCTGGTGGGCAGGTCTCGCAAGGTGAGCGTGGAGACATTGCTTCGTTTCAAGGTTCGGGTGCTTCGAAAGATGCCGGCCAGTGCATAGTAGTCCTGGGTGGGGATGGGGTCGAACTTGTGGTCGTGGCACCGGGCGCAACTAATGGTCATCCCCATGAACACTCGACCGACGGTATCGATCTGTTCATCAACGGTATTCATTCTCAGCAGCTCTTTGTCCTGGAGATCGAGATTCTTTGGGCCGAGAACGAGGAAGGCAGTGGCGATGAGCTGTTCAGCGCGTTGATGATCACTGGAATAGGGCATGAGGTCTCCCGCGATTTGTTCACGGAGAAACAGGTCGAAGGGCTTGTCGGCGTTAAAGGCATCGATCACGTAGTTCCGATATCGCCATGCTTGAGGCAAGAGGGCACTGCGCCCGCCGCCGGTCGACTCCGAATAGCGGGCAAGGTCAAGCCAGTGCCGGCCCCAGGTTTCGCCAAAGTGCCGATCGGCCAGGAGGCGGTCGACCACGTTCGCGATTCGTGTGGGTGCCGGAAATAACAGGGATTCCTGCAACTGGGAGGGGGTGGGTGGGAGTCCGGTGAGATCAAAATACAGGCGGCGGATGAGGTCCCGGTCACTGGCTCCGGGATTGGGATCGAGTCCGGCGGCCTCGAGATGATGGAGGATGAAGTGGTCGATTTGCGAACTTGGCCATGCGGCGTCTTCCACGACAGGGGGAGGGCTCGCCTCGGGTGTTTGGAAGGCCCAGAACTGCCTGCCTTTCTCCAGATCCATTTTCTGGGATGGTGCGGTCGAGCGCCCTTCCCGGGGATCGAATGCGCCGCGACGGACCCACTCTTCAAGGAGCTTGATCTGGGCGTCGTCTAGTTTTCCATCCGGCGGCATTTCCAGATCCGGGTCGCCGTAGCGGATGGCCTGGATCAACAGGCTTGCCTCGGGATGGTTCGGCTTGATTGCTTGGCCGGAATCGCCTCCATCGCGCCAACCCTGTCGTGAATCCAGTCGCAGTCCCCCTTTCGACCGTCCGGATTCCGATGAGTGGCATTCATAGCAATGCTCAATCAAGAGCGGCCGTACCTTGCTTTCGAAGAATTTTAAGTCCTCTCCGGGGTTGCCCGATGCCGTGGCGGTCGCGAAGGCGGCAAGAAGGGGGACAATCACCAGGCAAAGGACGGAGCCCGATTTGCATGCCCAAGTTTGTGCTGAATCAAAGCGGTCGGTCATCAACGCGTTCCGCCAGGTTTCCAGCGGCCGGATTAAGAAGTGAAATGTCGTCCTATTTTGAACAGAGAGCAAGAAAATCTGGAAGATGGGAGGACTCTTGGGGCGGTCATTCAAGCCCAAGTCTTTTTTTGATGAGTGGAAGGGGCATCCACCGATTGGGACAGGGTTCAGCTGTTGCGATCTGAGGATGAAAGAAACCATGGGTCTCAACAGAGAACACGATTAAGAATCGGGGGCTGCCTTGGAACGGTTTCGCGGAGGAGGAACAGGAGGCGGGATCAATGTTCTCGACCTCTTTCCAGGCTCGGATGAGAATCCGAAAGAGTCGATGAGAACATTGCGTGGGGTTTGTATCGGTGCGGGTTATTTCTCGCATTTTCAGTACGAGGCATGGGCCCGGATTCCGGAGGTGAAGTTGGTCGCCTTTGCCAATCGTGACGAAGGGCGGGCCCAGGTGATCAAGGATCGGTATAAAATCGGTCAATGGTACGCTGACTATGAGGAAATGTTGGATCGGGAGAAGCCTGATTTTGTCGATGTGATTACGCCGCCGGATTCCCACCAGGAGATCTGTCGGAGGGCCGGCGAACGAGGGATTCACGTGATCTGCCAAAAGCCTCTGGCGCCCAGCCTCAAAGACGGGAAGGCGATTGTCGCTCAGAGTCAGGCGGACCGGATCCGGTTCATGGTTCACGAGAACTTTCGTTTCCAACCGTGGCACCGCGAACTGAAACGGTTAATGGATGAAGGTGCCATTGGGGAACGGCTTCACTCCCTCTCCTTTCGGGCGAGAATGGGGGATGGTTGGGGCGATGATGCCTACCTTGCCCGACAGCCGTATTTTCGGGACTACGAAAAACTGCTAATCTACGAAACGGGGGTACATTTCATTGACACCTTCCGCTATCTCGGTGGAGAGATCACACGTGTGATGGCCTGGTTGCGCCGACTGAACTCGGGCATCAAGGGAGAGGATTGCGGACAGGTGGTATTTGAGTTTGAAAACGGAGCGCTTGGGAATTGGGATGCGAACCGATATAACGAACCGAACTATGACAACGCTCGATACACCTTTGGTGAATTCCTGGTGGAGGGCAATGGGGGAGCGCTCCGGTTGTATCCGGACGGGCGCATCACGATCCAGCGCCTCGGTGAGAAGGAGGTGAATCATGACTACCCTCACCAGGCAATCGGTTTTGCGGGAGATTGTTGCTATCTCACCCAGCGTCATTTTGTTGATCGGATGATTTCCGGGGAAAACTTCGAGACCAATGGGCCGGACTATCTTCGGACCCTGGCGGTTCAGGAGGCGGTGTATGAAGCGAACGAGACGCGGATGCCGGTCGAGGTGAGTGATTGATGGGATGCCCTCTGCCGCCATGAGGATGAAGAAACGCCAGTTGTTTGAGTCCCTTCCTCCGGTCAACCCGGGGACGATCTCTTCGGCGATTCAAAGCGCTCTTGAGGCTGGCCTCCCGAAACTGGTCGTTCTAGACGATGATCCCACCGGGACTCAAACGGTATGCGGTATCCCGGTGCTCACCGAGTGGACGGTGGCGCGTTTGGAGAAGGAATTTGCCAATGAATCCCCCTGTTTTTACGTGTTAACGAATACCAGGAGCCTTGCCGGTGAGGAGGCGGCAACGTTGAATCGGGAGATCGCCCGCCGGCTCAAGGAGGCGGCAGGGGGGCGGGCGTTTCAGGTTGTGAGTCGGAGCGACTCGACGTTGCGAGGGCACTTCCCGCAGGAAACCGATGTCCTCTGCGAAGAACTGGGGCCGTTTGATGGCGTGCTATTGATTCCCTATTTTGAGGCGGGAGGACGGTATACCGTTGATGATGTGCATTACGTTGCTGAGGGGGATGCTCTCACTCCGGCCTCCGAGACGCCCTTTGCGCGCGATGCGAGCTTTGGGTATCGCTCATCCAATCTGCGCCGCTGGGTGGAGGAAAAGTCGAAGGGCCGGATTCCGGCCGGCTCGGTGGCGAGCCTCGGCATTGACACCATCCGCTCCGGTGACATCGGCGTGATCCGGAAGCGACTCGAGAATTTGAACAATGGCCAGATGTGCGTCGTCAATGCCGCTGCTCCAAGCGATCTTGAGAGGGTGGTCGCCGCGATCCTTCAGGCGGAACGGGAAGGAAAGCGGTTTCTGTTTCGAACCGGTGCTCAGTTTGTATCGACCCGGATCGGATTGACCGAAGTCCCCACCTGGACCCCTCCACCGGAGCAAAAATCGGGGGGGCTCGTGATTGTGGGGTCGCATGTGCCGAAGTCAACGGCTCAACTCGAGTGCCTTCTGCGTGCCGGCCGTCTGCCCGCATTTGAATTGGATGTGCCCCGCTTCTTGAGGGGGCAGTCCAATGGCGTTGGCCCGTTGATTGATTCGGTCGGCGAGTGTCTGCGAGCCGGGAAGAGCACGGTGGTTTATACGAGTCGCACCCTGGTCCTGGGTGAATCGGAGTCATCCAACTTGGCGGTCTCACGCCAGGTGTCTGCCGCTTTGGTCGAATTGCTGCGGGGGATGGAGGTGGCTCCAGCGTATGTCATCGCCAAGGGAGGAATCACCGCGAGCGACCTAGCGACTCACGGTTTGGGGGTCAGAAGAGCGATGGTAAAGGGAGCCTTGTTGCCGGGAGTGCCGGTGTGGGAAACGGGAGTAGAAACCCGTTTCCCGGGGCTGCCGTATGTTGTGTTCCCCGGTAATGTCGGGTCGGATGAGGCCTTGTTGCAGGCGGTCGAACAATTCGAGGGCCCAGCGGAATGCTGTTTTTGAATTTTGAAACCTGCTAGACTTTTTAGAGTCGAACCAAAAAAAGAATCAATGAAGAGGATGAATATTCGTGAAGTGGGCCTTCAGTGGCTGGTGGCATGGGGGCTCGTTTTAGCTTCCGTGGCGACGGCTGACGATTCACTGCTGACGCTCCCATTGTCGAAGGAACCCCTGGTCTTTGAGGAGCGGGATGGGTTGGTTGCGGTTGAGGCGGAACACTTTGCCCAGCAATCTAAAGCCTCCAAGCGGGCCTGGTTTCGTCAGGGGAGCGGGCACGAGGTCTTCATGGCCTACGATGCCGATCGCGGCCATGGGCGAACCGCCAGTGGAGGGGCGTATCTGGAATGCCTGCCGGACGGTCGCCACAACCATCATCACCCATTGATTTCCAATGAGAACTTTGCGAATACGCCGGGGCGTCTTGCCGTATTGTCCTACAAGATTCACTTCAACCAACCGGGTCGCTATTACGTGTGGGTGAGGGCTTACTCCACGGGAACGGAGGACAACGGCATTCATGTCGGCCTGGATGGGGAATGGCCTGAATCGGGACAGCGGATGCAATGGTGTCAGGGAAAGCATTCCTGGCGGTGGGAGAGCAAGCAGCGTACTCAGGCTCATCATTGTGGCGAGCCTTACCGGATTTTCCTGGATATCGAGTCGGCCGGTGTGCACACGGTGCAATTCTCGA
>DEAY01000046.1:1108-10488 GCA_002348345.1 Verrucomicrobia bacterium UBA2970 | reverse complement strand
CGAGCCAATGTTCCCGAACCCAAGCCCAGAGCACTGGCAAAATTGCCGGTGACATCTGCGATGGCTACTCCGAGGTCTCCCGTCTTCTTGTTGGTTAAGGTGATCTGATCGTTGACCGTGTCATAGCTCGCAAACACCTCCGCCCCGGAACTATTGATTCGAGAAATCACATTTTCCAAGGAGTCAGAACTCACATCGAAATTGATCGCCACACCATTGATTGTGAACTGTCCGGCCCCTGATCCCCCATCATTGATGGCCGTCGTAAAGTTCCCACTGGAAAGAACGGAGGTTTGGTTCACGGATCCCAAGCTTGAGCTGCTTGATACGGTTCCAGTGCCATTATTGAAAAGCCGGGCCGCCGTGAAAAAATTGCTCGTATCGGTGGTGCTTCCCAGGACGATTTCAGAGCTGCTCGACAAGGTGATCAGGTCGGTTCCAGGCGCATAACTTCCACTGACCACTCCTCCGGTGGCGGAATTGATATTGTCAAAGACGGTTTGCAGCGAATCGGTCGTACTAATTGTCACCTGAGCGCCGTTAATCGTGATCGTCCCCGCCGTGACCGGACTGGGGAAGGCCGCTGAGGAAAGCGTCAATCCTGATACATCAGACGTGCTGTTGAGGCTACTTCCAAGATTACTCGACCCGGTCAAAGTCGAGGCCGACGCCATTTGGGAGACATTAACGGAATACGTACCAACGGTGGCGTTCTCGCTCACTTGTGCGGAAACGGTTTCAGCAGCAGATGCAGTCACGGATCGACTCCCGAAGAAATCGGCATCGCTTAACGTGGTCAACTTGCCCTGAAGGACGCTGAGCTCTGTCTTCAGACTCCCGTAAATCGAACTCCGCTCCCGATTGTCAAGTTTCTCTATTTGAAGCCGGCGTTGGGGGGCACGCTCCACCTCAACCAGCTGATCCAACATGGATCGCCAATCAAAACCCGACGCTAGTCCTGACAAGCCATTTTCCATAATCCAGCTCCTTTCCAGAGCTTGAGCGAATGACGCGACTACTTGACCTCACCGGTCAAGTAGTCGCTGCCAGCGTGCGATCAAAGGCCTACGCTGATGTTCAGATGACTAACCGAGCAACTTGAGAGCCGACTGAGGCAAGGTGTTCGCCTGCGCCAGCATGGCCGTGCCCGATTGGACGAGAATATTGAACCGTGCATACTTCGTGCTCTCCTCCGCCACATCAACATCCCGGATGCGGCTGTTGGATTGAGACAAATTGTCTTCGAGCATCTTCAACTGGCTCCCGGAGTGTTGCAAACGCGAGATATTGGCACCGACGGTCGCTCGATCGGTCGCCAATTGGTCGATCGCCGATTTGACCGCGGTCAGGGCAGCTGCCGCACCGGTTGAGGTAGCCACTGCCGTTGTCCGAATATTCGTGTAACTGGAACCCCCCATATTCACTCCCGTCATCGAAAACGTATTCGCATCGCCATCGATCGTGATCCCTCTCGTAGTTCCGCTAAAGAGTGACACACCATTGAAGTCCTTCGACGCAACGTCGGTGACATAGTCATCCAAGGTCTGAAACTCTTTATCATATAGCGCCCGATCCGAGTTGGTTTTCGTCTCGTCTTGAGCCAATACCGCCAGTTCACTCATCCGATCCAGTGCCTTCTGAACTCGATTCAGAAAACCATCCTGGGTTTGGGAAAAGGATATTGCATTTCCCGTATTCGATCGTGCCGCAGCGGTACGGCTGATTTGCGCATCAAACTTGAGAGACACCGCCATTCCGGCCGCATCGTCAGATGGGGAGATCAATTTTGAACCGGAAGAAAGCCGCTTGAGCGACTTCGACAGCTGTTGAGTTGATTCCCCCAGCATACGCGATGTATTCAGGGCCGAAACATTCGTATTAATTAGTACCGACATAACTCCATCCTTTGAGCAGCCCCATGACAAATTGGGGCAGATTCAATCGAGCCGTCCATGACCCGAAGCAGCCTTCACTGTAGGGGACCGCCATCCCTCGGTCCGTTCGCACCAAACCGACCTAATCAAGGTTTCGGCAGGTTGGGCAAAGACTTTAGAAATGAAGCAAAAAAAATGAGGGGAAGCCGTTCCAACTAAACCGACCCTGATCTAGTTGGAACGGGCTTTAAGGCGAACGGAGAGGCTCCGTTAACCCAGCAGTCGAAGTGCCGACTGTGGTAACATGTTCGCCTGCGCCAGCATGGCCGTGCCGGACTGGACGAGGATGTTCTGTTTCGCATAGGTGGTGCTTTCCTCTGCGATATCCACGTCCTTGATGCGACTATTGGCCGCACTGATGTTATCCTTCAAAACACTCAATTGAGAACTCGTGTGTTCCAATCGAGAGATGTTGGACCCCACCGATGCTTTGTCAGAGGCCAATGTATTGATCGCCGTCTTCACTGCAGTCAACGCCGCAGCTGCGGCTGTTGTGGTGCTCACGGTTTTAGCGTTCAGCGCCGTGTAGTCACTTCCAGCCGCCAAATTCACTCCAGTGGAACTGAACTTGGTGGCATCGCTATCCGTGGTGACGTTGAGCCCACTTCCGTTGAACAGACTGACCCCATTGAAGTCCTTCTTAGCGATGTCCACGATATAGTCATCGAGGGTCTGGAACTCCTTGTTATAGAGGGTCCGATCCGTATCGGTCTTGGTCTCATCCTGAGCCAACGTTGCCAATTCACTCATCCGGTCCAGCGCCTTCCCCACACGGCTCAAGAAACCGTCCTGGGTCTGGTTGAACGAAATGGCGTTGCCAACGTTGTGTTTCGCAGCGGCCAGTCGATTCGTTTGGGCATCGAATCGCATTGAACCCGCCGAGCCAGCAGCATCGTCAGCCGACAGTTTAGAACCTGAAGACAAGCGGGCCAGCGAGCGTTGGAGAGCCGAAGTGCTCTCCCCGAGAGTCCGCGCCGTAAAAGCGGACGCGGTGTTTGTGTTGATGATTACAGACATAACTCCTTCCTTTGAGTTTGTTGGTTATGGTTGTTGTGATACAGCCGTCCTTAGCCGTAATGTGGCAGTTTTCCCCTGGGCCGCCACGGACCAATTCGATCACTCCGGGTGATCGAAGACTATCGGTTGGTCGATAGATCGAGAAATGGGTTTGGGTGAATCCTCAGCCGCCGGCCGGCGCCCGAGCGGATCGTCACTTGCCAAGCAAGGTCAATCCTTGAGGGAACAAATCTATCAGCATCCATTCTGGTTTTCATGGCACACTCCATCCGTTGAGTTTTCACCGTGTGACCCGATTGTTTCGTCAGTGGCAGCCGGCCTTTCCGTGGCCCGCTTTCGCCGCTTAACGATGATTCAATTCAGTCACACCAATCATATCGGTGCCCTCTCCAAAGACCTTAACGAATTGTGACGGTTTTTTTCCGTTCGGTTGAATCCTCAATCGGCACGCTGACTGGCTCAGGAGTCGGACGGCCTTTTCATGGAACCATCGGCTAGGGCAGGCACAAAATCCCATCGGGAACAAAATGGCCGAACATGGAAATGAAAGCCACCGCGCCAAACCTTATCCGAGCAATCTCCCCGAAGAGCCGGAGCCCCCGACAGCCGCCGTCAAATCGGGGATACCACTTGCCTAGCAGAACGATCTTGCCCGCCATCCCGCCATCCCGCCACCGACCCGCACCAGGAAAGCGCCATTCCAACCGCAGCCTAACCCGCTGCTTGCTCCTTCCCCCCGGGCGCGGTTGAACGCTCAGCGCTCGACTCTGGCCCTCGGGGTGGATCAATCAGCCAGTCATAGCCCGCCCGGCCCACCAGCAGGACCATAACACACTGGATGGCGGTTTGAGGATCGGTGAGGCAAACGGCACCATTTCGGATCTTGCCACCCGAGCGCGGCTCCATCTCGAGCGGAAAGCGCGCTGATAACCAGCCGACCAGTTCCTGAAAGTTCTCCAACTTGAGCGCTTTCAACTGAACCCGGGAAAACAGCGTCACGGCGACAACGCGTCCGGGCGTGGCGTATCGCCTCAGCGCAAGTGTCAACCTGCCCATGGTGTAACGGGGATTAATTTCAACCGCAGGATTAATGCGCAGTTCCCCCTCCTGGTCCTGGTAGACAAAGGCATCCACGCCAACAGGCCCCTCATAACCGACCCGGGCCGCCTCTCCAGCCAACCGATTCCCCAATGTCTGGCAAAGCGTCTTGTAACGGTTCCCCGAATCCCCGTGCAAACACCGCCTGACACCCTCTTCGCATCCCAGCGGCAGCGAGGACCCGATGGCGCAACCGACGAACTGGCCCCGCGGGTCGTTGACCAACCCCACAAACCCGCGGAGGCGGGCCTGCCCCTTTTCCATATCAAAGTGCACTGAAAAATCGAAACGTCGATCGTACCAGGGTTCCACCACCAACCGTTCGCCTTGGTGAAACCGCTTCTCCATCCAACGCCACTGCGAGGCCTTGATCTGATCCTCCCATAATCGAATCATGCGCCCGCCCGCCGCTCCCCAATCGGCTTTGACCACAAACCGCTTGAGGCCCTTGGCTCGCCACGCCTCCAAGGCGCTTTGGATCTGTGTTGGGGTATCGACCACCCGCCCACACTCCGATGCAGGCCGCAACCCCATCAGGGTAGGGTTTTCCTCGAGCCAACGCCGCAGCCATTGGCACCCGAACGATTTCTTGAATAAGGGAGCCAACGCCTCAAGCCTCGCAGGAGAGGCCACCGGGCTGCTTCGATCCCTGCTCCGAGACGAAATCGGGGTCAGCAGGCGGGCCGTCACCGGGCTCCAAGCCCACGGGCGGAGGTGTCCCAACCGGCGTTCCAACAGTTCCGAGTTGGCTCGAATCCCTTGATCCAAGCCCCCCAAGGGCTCAAACTCGGGCACAGGCAAACCCACCTTCTTGAGCTGTTGCAGCCATTCCTTTCTGGGAGACCTTGTGACGAGAAGCACATCGTCGTCGCTTCCAAAAAACTGCGGCAGGCACTGGAGATCGTGCTGCATCGCTTCCTGTCGCTGGGTCAGCGTGAGGCCGTCACGACGCAACCACTCCCATTCCCCGTAAACATTCATGACGTAAACATCCGGAGATCGTCCCCGGGACTTTGAATACACCGTGAGCGACCGAATAAAATGCTCGTCGAAGCCGCTGCGCCGCCGCCCCTCCACGTTGAATGTCGTGCCTCTGGCTCGACGAGGTGACAGGGGCATTCTCAAGTGACTTCGGTAGGCCTCCCAATCGCTCGTTTCCGCCTTCTTCAAATGACGCAACCATTTCAATCCGTAGGCGACATGCCCCAGTTCGTCCTGGTAAATGCGCCGCATCAGTTTCTCCGATTCGACATCTCCCAACTCGGCAAAGAGACCGGCGAAGTGGATCGAAAAATCGAGATTGGCCTGCTCGAAGGTCAGCGGCAGACCGGTCACATAGGCCAGCGGCGACTCCATTCCGGACAGCGCGTTCCAAAAGAACCCGGAAAGCGGGAGCTCACCAAACTGACAGCCCAGTTGTTCCATCCGCTCGAGGTAAAGCCGGGTATGTTGCTGCTCCTCCATCAACGTCTTGGCCACCCCCCGTCGAAAGGCCTTCGGGGCCTCCGGAAACCGGAGCAGGACCAGGGCCATCAATTCCGTCGCCAAAAGCTCATGATTCGCGAAGAAATGAAGCAACTGCGCCCGCTTGGCCTCGGACTCGAGTTCTCGGGGCCGGGGAAACCGCCCCCCTTCACCGCGGTTGGAGAACCGCAGCGCCGCCGGACGGCCGGGCGCCACCGGCGCTAGCTGCGGAGGACCGGGGTGGTCGTCCGAAAGCCGGGACGCCGGCCGCAGCTTCTCCTCCAAACTCGGCCCGAAAAGCGCTCGCTCTGCTAGCTCTCGAATCTCCACGGCTCGCTTATTTGATCAGATCGCCTTGGTCTCTGGTTCCGGTTCAAAAAATGAACCCCGTTCAGGCGTTTCCGGCTTGCCGTTTCATTCCGAATCGGGAGGATAGCTCTCCGATGAAGACAACCCCTATTGTTTCGCTCTGTGCGGTATTCACAATGGCCACAGTCGCCCTTCAGGGGGAAAACTGGCCCAACTGGCGCGGTCCCCATCACGACGGTCGAGCCAGAGACAGCTTCGCCTATCCCAGCTCATGGGACAAGAAGACAAACGTGCGATGGCGGGTGACCTTGCCGGCCGAGGGGAATTCCAGTCCCATCGTTTGGGAGGACCGGATCTTCATCACTCAGTCCCTCCCGGATACAAAGGAAAGAACGACTCTCTGTTTGCGCCGCGAGGATGGCAAGGTGCTTTGGCAGTCCGGAGTGACCTACACCGAGGAGGAACGCACCTGGCAACGACCCTACAATCCATACTGCTCCGGCTCGCCGGTGACCGACGGACAATTCGTTTATGCAAGCTATTCATCGGCGGGAATGATCTGTCACGACTTTGACGGCAACGAGATTTGGAGACGTGACCTGGGGAAAATCGATCATCAGTTCGGCAACGGCACTTCCCCGGTCCTTGTCGGGAACCATGTCATCCTCTACCAAGGCCCCGGCGAAAACGCGGCGCTTTACGCCCTCAACAAGAAGGACGGATCCATCGCCTGGAAGATCGACCGGCCGGAACCGGTCCAGGGAGCGGATCGCAAGGACAATTTCCGGGGAAACGCCAACGGCGCCATCTCCTCCTATGTCACCCCGGTGCTTGTCGGGGAAGCCAACCGGCCCGAACTCGTCATGGGCTTCCCTGAGCTCATCATGGGGATTGATCCGGGGACCGGGGCGGAATCCTGGCGCTGCCGAGGCATCAACCCCCTCCTTTACGCCTCGCCCGTCGTCCATCAGACGAAGGTGATCTTCCTTGGCGGCTACGGAGGACCCAGCATGGCGATCCAGACCGGAGGCAGGGGCGACGTCAGCGACTCCCATGTGGTCTGGAAAAACGAACGAGCGACTAGCCACCTGGCTTCGGGGGTGATTCACGGTGACCACTTTTTCACCTTCACGATGAATGGCATGGCGGAGTGCATCGATCTCAATTCGGGCGACTTGCTCTGGCACGAACGAGCCCGCGGTGAGGGGAAGGACACCGCCTTCTGGGGGTCACCCGTTCTCGCGGGAGACCATTTGATCTGTCTGAACCGTTCCGGCGACGCGATGGTCGTCAAGGCCAGCGCCACTTTTCAACAAATCGCAGCCAACGGCCTGGGGGAGGTCTGCAACTCAACTCCGGCCCTTTCAAACGGCCAGATCTTCATCCGTACCCACGAAGCCCTTTGGTGCATTCAACAAGATCGATCCTTGTAGCCGCGACGCGAACGGGCCAACCCATCCGCTGTCAAATCAGTCGGTCTCAGGCCAAGCAAGCGCACCTTCCTTGCTAAGCGGATGTAAACGGATGACTCCGAGGTTGCCTCTTGCCCCTCCTTTGGGCACCATCCCGGTTGCAATCCATGCGCCCCCGAAGACCAGTGTTGCTGATCGTCATCGTCATCACGTTTGGCATGGCCTTCGCGTTCCTCCCATTGCTTTCGGCCGACGCGTCAATCGAGTTCTTCGAGAAACAAATCCGCCCAATTCTTTCTGAATACTGCTTTGAATGCCACCTGAGAGAGCGCAAGGGTGGTCTGACCTTTGAGAGCAAGCAGTCATTGCTCACCGGAGGAGACTCAGGTCCCGCGGTCGTTCCGGGCAAGCCGAAAACGAGTCTCCTCATCCGGGCCATCACGGGGTCCCACAACGACCTCAAGATGCCGCCGAAACGCTCGCTCCCGGACGAGGCCATCCAAGCGCTGCAAGAGTGGGTTCTCATGGGAGCCCCCTGGCCTGAAGCCCGACCTCAGCGCATCGCCCCGCCAGGGACGGCCTCCATCACCGACCTTGACCGCTCCTTCTGGTCCTTTCAACCCCTCTCCGACCCTCCCCTCCCCGAGGCCCTCGATCTCGCCGCCAATGGCCATCTCATCGATCGGCTGTTGGCAACAAAACAGAGTTCCAAACGCCTTCGCCCCCTGGGACAGGCCGATTCCCGAACCTTGCTCCGCCGGATCGCCTTCGATTTGACAGGATTGCCTCCTTCCGCAGAAGAGGCCCGTGAATTCCTGCAGAATCCCTCGGAACGCGCCTGGATAGAATACGTCGATCGTCTGCTCGCCTCACCGGCCTACGGCGAACGGTGGGGCGGCCACTGGCTCGACTTGACCCGCTACGCCGACACCGCCGGCGATGCCTCGGATTTTCCCATTCCCGAAGCCTATCGATATCGCAATTACGTGATCGACGCCTTTAACCGGGACAAGCCCTACGACCAGTTCGTACGCGAGCAAATTGCCGGAGACCTCCTCCCCTCCCATTCCGACGACCAACGGTGGGAACAAACCATTGCCACCGGCTACATCGCCACCTCCCGCCGAATCGGGGTCAGCCCCCAAGGTCTGAAACACATCACCATCGAGGACACGCTCGATAATCTCGGCAAGACCTTCCTCGGGCTCACCATCGGTTGCGCCCGGTGCCACGATCATAAATTCGACCCGATCCCCACTCGGGACTACTATGCCCTCTACGGGATCTTCGCCAGCTCGATCTATCCCCATGCGGGGGCCGAACATCAACCATATCGACGAGATTTCACCTATCGAATCGGGGACGATGCGGCCGATCAGCGACTCGGTCCCTTCCGGAAAAAGTTGGCCTCGTGGAATACCAGGGAGCGTGAGGCCCTCCGCATTTATCGGGAGTTTCAAATCAAGAAGATTGATATCCCGGGCCACACTCGCCAGAGCACTTGGAAGACCCTACTCGAGGTCAGAGAGCAGCAGCGCCGGGTCGCCGAACAGTTTCCCGATCTCGAAATCGCCTATGCCATTCAGGAACACGCCTCCCCTCAAGACACCCACGTCATGAAAGGCGGTGCCCCGCAAAAGAGCGCTCAAGGAGATTTGGTTCCCCGCGGGTTCCTTTCGATCTTCGGAGGCCCCACCGTTCCGGATTCGGAACCCGGAAGTGGTCGCCTCCAACTCGCCCACTGGCTCACCAACGAGAGCGCTCCCCTGACCGCTCGCGTAATCGCCAATCGAGTTTGGCTCCATCACTTCGGCCAAGGCCTTGTCAGAACGCCAAGCGATTTCGGTGTTCGAGGCGCCCCTCCCAGTCATCCGGAACTCCTCGATCACCTTGCCGCCTCGTTCATGGAATCGGGTTGGGACGTGAAGGCCCTGGTCAGGCAAATCGTTCTGTCCCGGACCTATCGCCAGTCTTCCTCCGCTCCGGCCGAAGTATTCGCCAAGGACCCCGAAAACCGCAACTTGTCCCGGGGCTCGCGCTTCCGGATGGACGCCGAAATGATTCGTGACCAGATTCTCGCCACCAGCGGCCTGTTGGTGGACACCCTGTACGGCAGGAGCGTCAAGCCGCCGCAACCGGACGGTCT
>DEAY01000046.1:862-1057 GCA_002348345.1 Verrucomicrobia bacterium UBA2970 | reverse complement strand
TCATCCGGAACTCCTCGATCACCTGGCCCGCTACTTGATCGACCACTCATGGTCGATCAAAGCCCTCCATCGCTATATCCTGTCCTCGGCGGCCTATCGGCGCTCGAGTGCCGACTCTCCCGAGAACCATCGGATCGACCCCGAGAACATTGACCTCTGGCGGTTCAACCGGCAGCGCCTCAGTGCCGAGCAACT
>DEAY01000046.1:0-446 GCA_002348345.1 Verrucomicrobia bacterium UBA2970 | reverse complement strand
CCACCGATTGACTTACTTCTACCGGCAGCACGAACCCTTCACCGAGGACTACCCGACCTCCAAACGGTCGGTCTACCGGCTGCGGCGCCGACTGGAAAAGGACCCCTACCTGGATCTTTTTGATGGGCCGGACGGCAACCAACACTTGGACCAAAGGCGCGTGACCACCACCCCGCTTCAAGCCTTGTACTTCCTCAATGGATCGTTCGTCGATCAACAGGCCCGGGGAATTGCGGCTCGATGGGTCCAACCCAGCGCGACCGTCAAACGCAACCTGGACCGGCTTTACCACGTCCTCTACGGCCGGCCGGCTCGACCGGAGGAAGAGGCGACCCTCGAAACCGTGATTGGCTCCGATCCCGACGCCTGGCACACGGTCACCAAAGCGATGATCACGAGCAACGAATTCCTCTTCATTGATTAACCCACGAATCCGCTCCTCCATT
>DEAY01000095.1:12196-12637 GCA_002348345.1 Verrucomicrobia bacterium UBA2970 | reverse complement strand
CCCATTTCCGATCATCCACCGCTCCTCCGATCCCAACCGTCGACGCCACATCAGAGCGCCACTCCCAGCGTCCAGGCAGTAGAAATAGCCGTCATCGCTTCCAAAAAACGCGCGGTCCCCGACCAGGAAGGGGGCGAACCGAATCGGACCTTCCGCCGCGAATCGCCACTTGGGCACCCCGTTACTCGCGCTCAAGCAATACAGGTGATCGTCCCCACTGGACCCAAAGTAAACCTGTCCTCGAGCCAGAACGGGGTGGAAGGCCTGATCATCCACCACCCGAGGGGCAATGGTCGTCAACTGTTGCCAGTAACTCTTCCGGGCGGGCTCGGGCCATGCGGGCGCCGGGGGTTGGCTTGGCTGGAATTGCCATTGCCGAATGAATCGTTCGGGAAAAGAAGTCGGTGCAAAGGCCCGTCGCTGCCCCCCCCCCCGGTAACC
>DEAY01000095.1:11603-11870 GCA_002348345.1 Verrucomicrobia bacterium UBA2970 | reverse complement strand
GGTAACCCGGCCAATCCGCCAGCAGCATCACCGTGCCACCGCTCAGGAAAATGCCAGCGGCAAGAATGATTGACCCAAAGCCTCGCATCTCAGACAGATGGGACTCAGTCCCGCGGTCTATTGTTTCCGCGTCAGCCCCGTCAAATCCGCATCGTCCCAACCGCGTCGACTATGATAACGCCACCAATCCTGCTCATCGTCCATCCGCCGTTCCAAAGCAGCATGCCCATCGGCAAAGATGAGATTCAGCGCATCGCCATGGGCGGA
>DEAY01000095.1:11080-11253 GCA_002348345.1 Verrucomicrobia bacterium UBA2970 | reverse complement strand
AGTTTTGGATTCCAGTATGGCATCTCCCAGAACAAGACGGCGCGCGAAGGCGCAGCCACGGCTGCCGTTCGCCGATTACTGACCGGCCGATCATCCTGATAGGACGAATGATCCTTCTTTAAATAGATATGATTCCAGACATAGGTCACGTGGTCATTGTCGGCGTAAAACGA
>DEAY01000095.1:10571-10753 GCA_002348345.1 Verrucomicrobia bacterium UBA2970 | reverse complement strand
TTCGTCCATCCCACGTTGGGGTCGAACGTCTTCTGGCCGGTGGGACAGGCCCAAGTCCCTTTCCCCGGAAGCCCCTGTTCCCCTGCGTGATCATCATCGTGCCCCTCGTGTTCGGCCAGCTGGTTTTCCCCCACATAAGATTCAATCAGTTCTGGTACCCACGCCCGACCGCCAGTATTCCA
>DEAY01000095.1:10083-10235 GCA_002348345.1 Verrucomicrobia bacterium UBA2970 | reverse complement strand
GAATTTCCCCAGGCCTTGCCCCAGTTCTTGCTGTGGGGAAATCGCTCATCAAAGTCTGAAGCATACATCATGACGGCCAGCCCGATCTGCTTTTGGTTGTTGAGACAGACGACTTGATTGGCTTTCAGCTTGGCTCGACTCAAGGCTGGAAG